>JAFGGD010000008.1 GCA_016930695.1 Candidatus Eisenbacteria bacterium | reverse complement strand
GGGAGGATGCAGAGCATCCGGACCGTGCCCCGAAGGGAGACCGGTGGGGGAAGAGAATGAATCGATACCGATTCCAAGCGCCCCGGATTCCGAGAAGGATTACCCGCCCGTCCCTCTCCCCCCACCGGAGCCCGCTTTCTTCCCCCTAGAACTCCACCTTCGGCGCCTTGGCAGCCTCCTCCGGCGCCTCGAAGAGCTCCGCCGGCTTGAACCCGAAGAACCCCGCGATCAACACGGTCGGGAAGGTGCGGAGCCTCGTGTTCAGGGCGACCACCGCTTCGTTGTAGCGGCGCCTCTCCACGGCGATCCGGTTCTCCGTGCCGGCCAGCTCGTCCTGAAGCCTGAGGAAGTTCTGGTTCGATTTCAGCTCCGGATAATTCTCCACCACGAGGAGGAGCCGCGAGAGCGCCCCGGTGAGTTCGTTGTTCGCCTCGATCTTCTCCCCCACCGAGCCCGCGCCGCCGACGCGCGAACGCGCCTCGGTAACGGCGGTGAAGACCTCCTTCTCCTGGTCGGCGTACCCCTTCACCGTGTTCACCAGGTTGGGAATCAGGTCGTAGCGCCGCTGGAGCTGGTTCTCCACCTGCGCCCAATCCCCCTTCACCCGTTCGTCCATCGTGACCAGCGTGTTGTATGTGTTCTTGACCGACGCGTACACGCCGATCGCCACCAGAATAACGACGACCAGAACAACGAGAAGAACGGTCCGTGCTTTGCCCATACCCTATCTCCTCTTCCTCATTCTCCCCCGCCGGAGAGATCCGATTCCCATCGATCGACCGCGATCGCCAGCTTGCGCGCCTCCTCGAGAAAGCGGTCGGCGAGGCGAAGCAGTTCCTCGCCCTTCGCCTTCTCTCCCCGCCGGACCCGTTCGAGACGCTCGAAGAGTTCCGCGTCGAGACCGAACAGTGCCGCCGCGCGCCGGACCGCCTCCCCTCCCTCCGCCTCGAGCCGCCCCTCGGCGACCCAAAGAAGGCCGCGGAAAAGCGCATGGTAGCCGGGGAGGCTCGCGACGATCAGCGCCCGTAGATCCCGCGCCCGACCGCGGCCGGCGAGATAGCCGCGCCGTAGGTGAAGCAGGTAGCCGCGCGCCTCTCTCTCGCACTGCAACCGGACGGCGCGCCGCTCGAATCGGAGCGCCGCGAGAGGGTCCGGGCCGAGCAGCACCCTGTAGGCGCTTTGCATATTCAGGAATTCGAGAGGGTAGGCGTCGAGCGCGCCGCGGATATACTCCTCCGTCAGGAAGAGCGGGATCGCGATTCCCCTCTTCTGCCATCCCTTCACGAAACCGAAGGCGTTCTCCAAGTCGAGAATCGCCCGATCATCGAGGATCACGAGAAAGTTGATGTCCGAATCGCCGGGACGCCAGTCCCCCCGGGCCGCGCTCCCGTACACGGCCGCCGAGAGAAGGCCGTCGCCGAACGCTCCGCGGAGATCCCGCAGAAACGGCTCGTAGGCCGCCTCCGGCCCTTTCGTTCCGCCGGATGTCATGCGTTTCCCTCTCTCCGCGCCCGAGGGCGCGGCCCGTTAAAATCCGCGGGACGCGCCGCCGCCGCCGCTCATCCCACCGCCGAAACCGGAGAATCCTCCTCCCCCTCCTCCACCGCCGAAACCGCCGAAGCCGCCGCCGCCGAAGCCGCCGAAACCTCCGGGGGGACGCCGCCCGCCCGAGGAGAAGAGGAGAAGGAGCAGCCAGGGGGAGATCCGTCCCCGGCCGATGAGGAAAAAGATGATCAGAAAGAGAATGAGGCCGCCCACGCCGCCGCGACTTCCCGCCGGCCGGCCGGCCGGCGCGGGGGCGCCCGACGCGAGCCCGGCGAGTTGCACGCCCGCGTCGTCGGCGATCACCGCGGCGAGGGCGGCGACTCCGCCGAAAACACCCGCGTCCCAATCATCCCGGCCGAGTTCGGGAACCACGTAGCGATCCAGGATCTCGCCGGTCCGTCCGTCCGGCAGGATCCCTTCCAATCCGTAACCGGTCTCGATGCGAACCTTCCGCTCCCCGACTGCGATCAGAAGGAGCGCCCCCCGGTCCTCCCCCTTCCGGCCGATCCCCCAAGACTGATAGAGATCGACCGCGTAGCGCTCGACCTCCTCTCCGCCCATGTCCGGCACGATCGCCGCCGCCACCGTAACGCCCGTCTTTTCAAGCAGTTCCCGGCTGAGCGCTTCGGCGCGCCTCTCCGTATCGGGCGAAAGCACACCGGCGAAATCGTTGATCAGACCGTCCGGAGGGGGAAGGTCGGCGGCCGCCGCCCCGGAAGAGAGGAGCGGAAGCGTGAGAAGCAGGAGCATTCGGATCCACGGGTTGACGGCTCGCTTTCTTTTCATGCGTTCTTTGTAACAGATTCGCGGGAAAAAAGAAAATGGATGGATGAAGCGGCTTGGCGGCGTTCAGGGGAGCGGTTCTCCACGAGGCTCGGGCCGGAGATCGAGCGCCGGGGCATCCCCGCGACGGTCGCCGCCCTTGCGTCCCTTTGTCCTTGCGGGTCCCAGGAATTACAAAATACGGGAACCTCTCCAGTTTTTCTTGACCGGTGCCGAGACTCTTGGTAGGACTCGTTCCCGACCAGCCTTCCCCGGTCCGCCCGATCGGATCGGATCTCGAGAAGCGAGCCGAACCAACTCGATTTCGCTCGCCGGATCGTGGCGAGCCGGGAGAAAGCGGTGCCCCGCTCTGCGTTCCGCCGTCCGATCGGTTCCATCCTGGCGGCGCTCTTCGTCCTCCTTGTCGGGACGCCACTCCCCTCAGGCGGAGCGTTGCCCGAAGAGGGCTATGCGCTTCGCGCCCCCGCGATCGAGGAACCGGCGCCCGGCGCGGCGATCGAGGAGGGGGACGCCCTTCTCCGGTGGCGACCCGTTCCGGGCGCGCGGGAGTACCTGCTCTTCTTCTCACGGGAGCCCTTCGATCCGCCTCTGCGGGTCCCCGTTTCCGCCGACCCCGCGCGGACGGACCGCTCCACCGCCCGCAACTGGACGCGCCTCTCCCGCCTCGATCTCCCCGGCGGCGATGGTGGGGGGACGTGGTATTGGACCGTGGCGGCTCGCGTGGGGAACGGGCTTCTGGCGGCGCCGGTTCGCGCCCTCCACATGCCGACGGGGGAAGCGGACCGCGCCGCCGGCCTGATCCGTCCCGCGGGAAAAGGGCGGTTCGACCCGGGGCGGCGCGAGGGTCCGGTTCGACTGGCGAACGGGATGGAGCTGGCGGAGACGCGGGCGAAGGAGGACACGCTCCTTTCCCGCTACGTCGTGGTCCGCTTCGAGGGGCCGATCCGCGAGTCGTGGCGCCGCGCCCTGGAGAGGACCGGGGCCGAGCCGGTCGGCTATCTCCCCGACGACGCTCTCCTGGTCCGCGCCGGCGCACGGTCTGCGGAGGAGCTGCGCGATCTTCCCGGCGTCGCCTGGATCGCCCCCTACCGGGACGGCCGCCTGAAAGGGCCGGACCACGCCTTCCCGGCGGCGAAAGCCGGGGAAACGATCGAGACGGTGGCGCTCCTCTTCCCCGGAGAAGACCCGGCGCCGGTCCGCGAGGCGGTGGCGCTCCGCGGCGGCTCGGTGCTCGGCGAAGCGGAAGGGACGGTCCTCTTTCGCGCCGGAGCGGACGCAATCGACGCCGTCGCCTCGCTCGAGGGCGTGCGCTGGATCGAACCGCATCGCGTCTTCCGCCTCTTCAACGACGCCTGCCAGTGGGTCGTGCAGAGCGATCTCTCCGGGCAGAGAAGCCTTTGGAGCCGTGGCCTCAAGGGGAACGGGATCCTCCTCTCCCTCTGCGACAGCGGCTTACTTCTCACCCACGATATGTTCCGGGACGGCACCCGTTCGATCGACGACTGGGGCGACTATCCGGACCACCGCAAACTGGTCGGCTATTGGAAAGCGGACAGCACCTCCCTCATTCTGTTCGGCGACCATGAAGGGGCTTCTTGGCACGGGTGCCACACCGCCTGCACCGTCGCCGGAAACGACAGCGCCTTCGGCTGGAGCGCGCGGGACGGCATCGCGCCGGCGGCGAAGATCCTCTTCGTCGACGGCGGCGGCGCCACGAACGAGATCTTCGCGCCGACCGACCTGGGCGGACTCTTCGGCGCCGTCTACGAAGGCAACGCCGCGGGCGCGCCGCGCATCATGTCCAACTCCTGGGGGGTGCTCGGCGGCGGCGCCTACGACTACCGCTGCGAGCAAACCGACCGGTTTGTTTGGGAGCACAAAGATTTTCTCCTCGTCTTTTCGAACGGAAACGGATCCGTGGCGAACTCCGTCGGCAGCCCGGCGGCGAGTAAGAACGTGGTCAGCGCCGGCGGGACCGAGAATGGATCGTCGGCGGACCAGCTCTACACGACGTCGAGCCGCGGGCCGACGGACGACGGGCGGCTGAAACCGACGATCTGCGCCCCGGCGCGACTCGCTTCCGCCGCCGGCGACGGCGACGACGCCTACCAAACGCTGGAGGGGACCAGCATGGCCGCCCCGTCCGTGGCGGGAGGGGCGGCTCTGATCAGACAGTACTTCGTCGAGGGACGCTACCCGACCGGCGAGGCGGGCGTTTCGCCTCCCATCGAGCCGTCGGCCGCGCTGGTCAAGGGGGTGCTGATCGCCGCGGGACGCAGCGACGTTTCCGGATTCGCCATCCCGTCGAACGACATCGGTTGGGGACGGCTCTGTCTCGAAGACGCCCTCGCCTTTCCGGGCGAGACCCGCCGTCTCGCCGTGATGGACGAGGCGGCCGGTCTTCTCACCGGCGAAACCGCCACCTACGAGATTACCCTCTCCTCCTCCTCGGAACCGCTCCGGGTAGCGCTGGTCTGGACCGATTATCCTTCGACGCCGGCGGCGTCGCGCAACCTGGTGAACGACCTCGATCTCGTCGTGAGCGGCGGCGGTTCCACCTACCTGGGGAACGTCTTCGCGGGCGGATCCTCCTCGACCGGCGGCGTCCGGGATTCGCTGAACGTGGAGGAGTGCGTCCGCGTCGCCTCGCCGGCGGCGGGGGTCTGGACCATCGAGGTCGCGGCGCACTCGGTCCCCTACGGGCCCCAGCCCTACGCGTTGGTGGTGACCGGCGCGTTGGACAACTCCATCGGCACGCTCGCCCTCGACCGTTCCTCCTACGGGGGAGCGGACACGATCGCCGTCCGCCTCGAGGACGGCGACGCTTCCGGCCCGGTCCGCGTGGCGTTCTGGTCGGACACGGAGGCGGAGCCGGAGAGCCTCACCCTGAACGGATCGGGAGGCGTCTGGAGCGGATTCCTCCCCACCACGACGGCGCTCACCTCGGCGGGGGACGGCCTCCTCTCGGTGAGCCACGGCGACTCCGTCCACATCGCCTATGACGATCCGGTCGGCGGCGCGCGCGTCGCGGGCGCTTCGATCTCGCTCACCGGGCCCGTGATCCTCTCCGTATCGGTCCCCGAGACGGGAGACGGCGAGGCGACCCTCCTCTGGGAGAGCGACCGCGCGTCGGACTCGCGCCTCTTCTACGGTCTGGATCCCTACGCCCCGTCCGACACGATCCTTTGCGCCGACCTGGTCACCCGGCACGAGATCCCCCTCGCCGATCTGCTGCCCGACACGACCTATTGGTTCCGGGTGGCGTCGGCGGACGAGCGGGGGAATCTCACCGAGGACGGAGGCGGCGGTGAACCGTACCGGCTGACCACCGGCCCGCGCGCCGACGTGCTCCTCGTGATCGGCGACCCCACCTTCGACGACCTGGACGCCTACCGGGACGCCTTCGCCCGGTTCGGCTGGTCCGCACGGATCGTCCGGAACACGGTGCCCGCGGTGGGGGACCTCACCCACGGGCTCCGCAGTTACCCCGCGGTCTGGTGGCAGGCGGGTTGGGAGCAGTATCCGCCCTTCTCGGAGGCGGCGCGCGAAACGATCGATCGTTACCTCGGCGGCGGCGGCCGGATGACCCTCGTCTCCCACGATGTCGCCTGGGCCTTCGGCGACAGCGCTTCCTCCTTCTGGAGCCCGGAGACCGAAGACTGGCTCCGCGGCACGCTGAAGGTTCGCTGGGACCGGGAACCCTCCTATTGGAGCATCAACTGGGGCGTCGCCGGCGATCCGATCAGCGATTCCTACATCTACGGCGTCTCCTACTCTCCTTTCCGGAACGGCGGCGCCGGCGACGAGGTGCTTTCCGTCCCCTACGCCGGAACGATCGATTCGGTCTGGAGCAATAACTACGGGCCGTCGTTGATCGGCGTCCGCTGGAAGGACAACACGGGCTCCGGAGAGGCGGACAGCGCCGTATGGGGCGGCCTCCCCTCCCGGGGGGTCACGTACTGCTTCGAGTGGGCGCGCCTGAACGCCGTCTATTCCGACGATTATCACCGCGCCCGCATCCTGGACCGCACCCTCCGCTGGCTCCTCTCCCGCGACCATCCGGACGTGACGCTCGGCACCTGCAAGAGCGGCGGCGTGATCACGGCGGCCCCCGTCTCCATCGAGTGGAGCGAAGCTGTCTACGGCGCGGGCGTGGGACACAGAAGGCTGGATTGGAGCGGCGACGGAGGCGCCTCCTGGAACCGGATCACCGACGACGCCGGGCCCTCTCCCTATCTCTGGGACCTGGAGGGCGTGCCGAACGGAACGACGGTCCGCGTGCGGATCACCCTCTACGACGACGGCCGGGGCGCCCTTTCCGGACGGGACGAATCGTCCGTCGATCTCACCGTGTCCATTCCGGGGAACGACGACCGAGGGCCGCGCGTGCTCGCCGGGAGCGCGGCGGCCACACCGAACCCGGTCGAGACGCCGGGCGCGGTGGTCCTCACCGCGATTCTCTCCGACTCGACGCGGGGGGGATCGGCGGTCGAAGCGGCGGAGTGGTCCCTCGGTCCCGCTCCGGCCGGCTCGGGGACGGCGATGAGCGGAGGCTGGGGCTCGATCACCGCCTCGGTGACCGACACGCTCGACGGCGGCTTCCTCTCGCCGCCGTCGGACACGATCTGGATCCGCGGTCGCGACGCCGAGGGAGCATGGGGGGAAGCCTATCCCCTGGCCGTGTCGCTCCGCGGCGAGTGGACCGCCGTGCCGGCGGGCGAGTCTCCTCCCGCCTCGTTCCGTCTTCACGCGAACGCCCCGAATCCCTTCAACCCCTCCACCACGATCCGCTTCGATCTCCCCGCTTCCGCGCAAACGCGAATCGCCGTCTACTCCGTTGCCGGACGGCTCGTCCGCGTGCTGGAGGACCGCTTCTTCCGCGCCGGCGCCCACCAAACATTCTGGAATGGACGGGACGAATCGGGCCGGGAAGCCGGGAGCGGCGTCTACCTCCTGCGGATCGACGCCGGGCCGCACCGCGCGGTCCGCAAGATCATGCTTCTCCGCTAAACCGCGACCCTCCTTCTTGCCCCGCCGAGCCCGCGCCTCGGAGCGCGACGCGTCCCTTGACAGATACGCCGGCCTGCGACAGCCTGGAACCGCGGTCCGGACGGAATGCACCGGAGGGCGGCCGAAGGGACGTCCCCTTTCCCGGCGCCGCGGGGAGGAACGATGCGGTTCGACACCATTCTGCGGGGCGGGCGGGCGATTCTCCCCGGCGGCGCTCGCGATTCGGAGATCGGGATCGTCGGAGAGCGGATCGCCGCGATCGAACCCCGGCTCCCCGTCGACGGGACGACGAAGGTCATCGACGCGCACGGCATGCTCGTCCTCCCCGGCGTGATCGACGCGCACGTCCATCTCGAACTGCCGGTGAACGGCGCCCTCTCCGCCGACGATTTCCGCACGGGCACCCGCGCCGGCGCCCGCGGCGGCGTGACCACCGTGATCGACTTCGCCACCCCCGAATCGGGACAGAGCCTGGACGAAGCGGTGAAGGATCGGCTCCGCGCCGCGGAGGGGAAGGCGCTCGTCGACTTTTCCCTTCATGTCTGCATCACCGATTGGGACCGCCAGAAGGGCGAGATCTCCGATCTGATCCGCCGCGGCTTCCCCACCTTCAAGGAGTTCATGATCTACGAGGAGCGGGGACTCCGCTCGGACCATCGGGCGATGGAGGAAACCCTCCTCACGCTCCGTGACCGGGGCGGCATGCTCCTGGTCCACGCCGAATCGCCGGAGGTCATCGCCCGGGAGACGGAACGGTTGCGTTCTCCGGAGCGGATGCGCGCCGAAGGGGCGCGCATGCACGTCCTGACCCGCCCACCGGAAGCGGAGATCGAGGCGGTCCGGCGGGCGGCGGATCTCTGCGTCCGGACCCGAGCGCCTCTTTACGTGGTGCACCTCTCCACGGGCGGCGGGGCCGCGGCGATCGAGGAGGCTCGGAGGAAGGGCGCGCCCCTTTTCGCGGAGACATGTCCCCAGTACCTCGTGCTGGACGAATCGGTTTTCGACCGCCCCGACGGGCATCGATACGCCACCTGCCCCCGAGTGGGATCGCTCGCCGATGGAGACCGTCTCTGGTCGGCGATCCGGGAAGGCGTCGTGTCCGTCATCTCCACCGACACCTGCACATTCACCCGCGCGCAGAAAGACGCTTGGGGAGGGGACTGGATGAAAATCCCGATGGGCCTCCCCGGACTGGAGACGCTCCTCCCCCTCGTCTACACCCACGGCGTGCGGACCGGGCGGATCGGCCTGGAAAGGATGGTCGAGGTGCTCAGCGCCGCGCCGGCCCGTCTCATGGGACTCGCGCCGCGGAAGGGATCGATCGCCGTCGGCGCCGACGCGGACCTCGTCGTCATCGATCCCGAGAAAACCCGGGCCGTCCGGCCGGAGGAGATGGAAGGGGGCGCGGACTGGTCCCCCTACGAGGGCCGGGAACTGGCCGGCTTCGCGCGCACCACCCTTTCCCGGGGCGAGGTGATCGTGGACGACTACCGCGTGGTCGGCCGTGACGGGCGGGGGCTCTTTCTTTCACGCGGGAAGGCGGGAAGAAACGGAGGTTAGCGCCGGCCGGCGTACACGCGGGTGATCGAGCGAGTCGATTCATCGGGAAATCATTATTCGCACTTAAATAAACATTTTTCGAATCCTGTATGCATCGATCCTTTCCGCTGGTTTTTCATTTCCGAAAAAACAAGTTGCGCAAACGGGTCTGTTCTGGTAGATTTTTCTCGCATCTCTGCGAAACACACCTCGAGAACCGAAATCTTTCAGCGGGCCGCCCTGGCGGCGCGTTTGTGATGTATCGGTATCCCCCCGATCGCCGGTGCGTGATCACACAAGAACGCATCACCGTACTATCTTTGCTGAACGTAACGAGATCGTAGTAACCGGAAAGAGATTACTTGAATCTCGACCGGTTTGATTCAGTCCCTGGAGGATCGGGACGAGGGCCGCGCAGCTCCTTCCTGGTGCGCGGTCTGACGGGTCCGAGACGCCGTGCGCCGGCCCGATAGCCGGCAGGACGAAGATGCCCCTTCACGATCTCTCACCCCAGACCGGGGCGTACGCCCCGGCCGCGCGGATCTCTGCGCCCCCGGCGGAATCCGCCCTCCTTCGGCCGGCGAGTCCGGGCGCGCGGCCCGGTGCATCCTTTGGGAGTGTTCCGACAGAGGGGGGCGGACGATGACCCCCGGCGCCCGGATCGTCGCTCCCGAGCTGGATGTCATCGGCCGCTACGCGCCTTTTGCTCTTTGGACGGATCGCGACCTGATCGTGCGATGGATTTCCCCTTCCGTGACGGAGGGGTTCGCCGGGGTGCTCGGCAATCACATCTCGGACGTGACACACGCACCCCGGTACCCCTCCACGGAAACCTCGGCGGGAGGCTCCTCTCCGATCGATCTGATCGGGGACGGAGCCCTCCTGCCTCTTATGGGGGAATGGATCCGGCACGAGGAAGGATTCCTTCTTCTCGCCCACCGCCGCCTCGGGCCGGAAAACTGCGCTCCTCCCTCCACCCGTGGGAACGAAAATAGAGAGGGGGGCTTCGGTCTCGTGGAGAAGCGGCTCGCCCTCGCCCTCGACGGAGCCTCCATGGGGATCTGGGAGTGGAACATCCGGTCGGGGGAAGTGGTGACCGATCGGCGCGGGCGAAACGGATCCTCCCACCGCCTGAAAGAACGGCGAACCACCATCCGCTCTTTCTTCGAGCGCCTCCACCCCGACGACCTGCGCCCCACCAAACATGCTCTCCGCGAACACTTCCGCGGCCGCGCCCCGGTCTACGAGATCGAACACAGGAGCCGGGACGCAAGCGGCGGATACCACCGGCTCCACGAGCGCGGCAAGGTGGTGGAGCGGGACGAGCGGGGATTGCCTCTCCGCTTGGCCGGAGTCTTCCTCGACCTGACCGAACAGGAGGCCGCCGAGAATGCGCGGCGCCGGAGCGAGGAGCGCTACCGGTCGCTCGTCGAATCGATCGACGCCCTGATTTGGGAGGTCGATCGGGAGGGGCGATTCACCTATGCGAGCCCCCGTTTCCGGACCATGCTCGGACGGGAGCCGAAAGAGATTCTGGGCCGCCCCATCATCGAACTGCTGCCCGAAGGAGAAGCGGGATGCGTCTCTTCTCTCTTCCGAAAGAAGAGGAAGGGGGGCGAGCCCTTCGGTCCCGTAGAAACCAGGATCCTCAGAAAAGAGGGCGGCGAGATCGTCCTCGAAACGCGAGCCGTCCCCTTCCATGACGAAACGGGCCGCCTCCTCGGCTATCGCGCCCTCAGCCGGGACATCACCGAGCGAATACAAACGGAAGACGCGTTACGCGGCGGCGAGGAACGCTACCGGCGCCTCGTGGAGATGATGGGCGAGGGGCTCGGCCATCAGGATGAGAACAACATCGTCCGCTACGTGAACGATCGCTTCTGTGAAATTGTCGGCTATGCGCGGGAAGAGCTGATCGGCCGGCACGCCATGGACCTGGTGGACGAGTCGCATCGTGAGGACGTCGCCTCCCGCTATCAGAAGAGACGGAATGGAATCGGCGGAACCTTCGACACCGTCCTCCTCCGAAAGGACGGCTCTCCGGTGGACGTCCGGATTACTTCATCGCCGGTGATCGAGGAGGGGAACCGGTACGGCGGCACCATCTCCGTCTTCATGGACATCACCGAGAAAACGCGGGCCGAAGCGGCTCTCAAGGAATACGCGAGGCGTTTGGAGATCCTGAACCGGATCGTCAAGATCGCGAACCGCGCGCCGGATCCGGAGAGCCTCCTCCGCGAAGTGCTCCGGGCGACCATGGAGCTGATGAACTTCGACGGCGGCGGCGTCTACATGCTCGAGGAGGGAGCGGATGAAGCGGTGATGGTGCGCCACGACGGCCTGCCCGATCCCTTCCGCGACGCCGTGCTCCGTCTCTCCGCGAAAGAGGGCCCCTTCCGGGAGCTGTTCCGGGAAGGCCGCTCGATCGTCTCCCCCATCGCGCCGGAAGCCCGGCTCGAGCTATCCATGGAACCCTTCTTCAGCTGCTTCGCCGCCGTTCCCGCCCTGGACGGGGACCGAATCGTCGGGTCCATCCACATCGCCTCCACGGTGAGACACGCCTTCACGCGGCAGGAAACGGAAACCCTGGAGGCGATCGGCCGCGAGCTGGGGACCGCCCTCGCCCGCCTTCGCGCCGAGGAAAGAATCCGAGACAGCGAGGAAGTCGTCCGGGCGTTATTGAACGCGCCGACCGACTCCGCTTTTCTCCTCGACCTGGAGGGGAAGATCCTCGCGGTGAACGCGATCGCCGCCGAGCGCTTCGGCCGGTCCCCGAAGGAAATGACGGGGCGAAATTTCTTTGATTTCAACCCGCCCCATCTGGCGCACGCCCGCCGGGAGAAAATGGCCGAAACGATCCGCGACGCCCGGCCGGTCCGTTTCGAGAACAAGCGGGCGGGGATGGTTTTCGACACCAATATTTACCCCGTCTTCAACGCGGAGGGGGCCGTTTGCCGGGTCGCCCTTTTCGCGCGGAACATCACCGCGCAGAAAAAAGCGGAGCAGGCGCTTCTGGACAGCGAGAACCGGTACCGGACCGTATCGGAACTCACCTCCGATCTGACCTATCAACTCCGGATGGAGCCGGACGGACGGCTCGTGCCGGAATGGGTCACCGGGGCGATCGAGCGGATCACCGGATACCGCTTCGGGGAGATCGCGTCCCTGGAGGACTGGCGGAATTTCGTCGTCGAAGAAGACCGGAAAGACGTGCGCCGGGCCTTCCAAACGCTTCTCCGGGGGCGGATCGCCATCGACGAGTTCCGGATCCGGGACAAGCGGGGGAACATCCACTGGCTCCGGCACTACGGCCGCCCGATCGAGGACGAGGAAACCGGAAAGGTGAAGCTCATCCGCGGCGCCGTTCAGGACATCACCGACCGGCGGACCACCGAGGAGGCCCTCCGGCACAAGCGGGCCTATCTGGAGAGCATCTTCCGGGCGGCGCCGACCGGAATCGGCGTCGTTTCGAACCGGGTCTTCCGCGAGGTGAACAAGCGGCTATGCGAGATGCTCGGCTACGGCGAGGAGGAGCTGATCGGGCAGAGCGCCCGCATGGTCTACGTTTCCGAGGAGGAGTTCGACTGGGCCGGCCGGGAGAAATACGGGCAGATCCGCGAGCGGGGGACCGGGACGTTGGAGACGCGCTGGATGCGGAAAGACGGCCGGGTCATCGACGTCCTCCTCAGTTCCACGCCGATCGACGCCTCGGATTTCACCAAGGGGGTCACCTTCACCGCCCTGGACATCACCGAGCGGAAGGAGTGGGAGCGGGCGCTCGGGGAGAGCGAGAGGAAATACCGCCTACTCGTGGAGAACCAGACCGATCTTTTGGTCGAGATCGATCTGGAGGGGCGGATCCTCTTCGCCAGCCCCTCCTACTGCGAACTCTTCGGTAAAACCGAGGAGCACCTGTCGGGGAAGAAGTTTCTCCCCCTCGGGCACGGGCCGGAGCAGAAAGCCACGCTGGAGCTGATGGAGATGCTGCTTCGCCCGCCTCACCTGGCCCATCAGGAGCGTCGGGAGTTCACCGCCGACGGACCGCGATGGCTCGCCTGGGCGCACAAGGCGGTCCCGGACGAGGAGGGCCGGATCCGGACCATCGTCGCCGTCGGCCGGGACATCACCCTGCGCAAGCAGAGAGAGATGGAGCTACAGGATTCGGAAGAGCGCCTCCGGATTCTCTTCGAGCGCGCGCCGGACGCGTGTTTCCTGACCGATCCGGAGGGAACCTTCCTCGACGCGAACCGGGCCACCGAGGAACTGACCGGCTACGGCAAGGAGGAGCTGGCCGGCCGGAACCTGGTCGACCTGAAGATGCTCTCGCGTGAGCATCTGACCGGCGCCGGTCCCCGGGCCAGGATCCACCCGCTCCGCCGTCCCACGCGGGAGCAGAGCATGAAGCGGCGCGACGGGACGGCGCTGGTGATCGAGACCCGCGCCTATCCCGTCACGATCCAGGGGAAGGCGCAGGTCTTGGCGATCGCGCGGGACGTGACGGCGCGGCACCGCGCGGAGAACGAAAGGACCCGGCTGCTCCGAGACATCGAGGAGCGGGTGAAGGAGCTGAACTGTCTCTACGGGATCTCCAATATCACCGACCAACCGGACACTCCCCTGGAGGAGATGTTCCGCGACGTCGTGGACTGGATCCCCTCGGCGCTGCAAAACCCGGAGAAGACCTGCGCGCGAATCTGTTACCGGGACGAGGAATACGGCACGGACAACTATAGGGAGACGGACTGGGCGCTCACCGGCGTCATCCGCGCGCAGGGCGCCCCGGTCGGAACCGTGGATATTCGATACCTCGAAGATCCGGTCGAAAACAGCGGCGGCGTGTCGATCCGGGAAAAGCAGAACCTGATCAACGCCGTCGCCAAAAGGCTCGGCGGCACCATCGAACGCGTACGAGCTGAGCGGAGTCTCGCCGAAAAGGAGCGCCTCTATCGAACCCTGATCGAGTCGGTTCCGCACGTGATTTGGCTCGCCGATCGGGACGGCGGCATCACCTACATCAATCCCGCTTGGAAGGAGATCACCGGGAGGGAACCCGAGCAATCTCTCGGCAGCCGTTGGGCCGAGTCGCTCCATCCGGACGACCTGTTCCGCGTGCTCGCCCAGTGGGAGGGGTCATGCAAGAAAGGGCGGGAGTTCGGCGGCGAGGCGCGTTTCCTCTCGCGGGAGGGCGCTTACCGGATCCTCTCCTATATCGGCACACCGGTGTTGGACGAGCAAGGGCGCGTCGAGATGTGGGCCGGAATCAACACGGACATGACCGACTACCGCGACGCGGAGGAGGAGCGTCGCCGCGCCCATGCATTCCTCGATTCCATCATCGAAAACCTGCCCAACATGCTTTATGTAAAAAGCGCGAAGGACCTCTCTTTCGTACGATTGAACCGCGCCGGCGAAAAGCTCCTCGGCCGTCCCCGAGACGAACTGCTCGGCCGCTCCATCTACGAACTCTATCCGATTCAGGACGCGGTGTTCTCCACCGCCAACGACCGGGAGGTCCTGAAAGGAAAAAGAATGGTGGAGATCCCCGAGGAGACCCTGCAGACCCGGGACCGGGGACTCCGTGTGCTGCACACCAAGAAGATCCCCCTTCTGGACGAAAGGGGGGAGCCGGAGTACCTGCTCGGCATCTCCCAGGACATCACCGAGCACAAACGCGCCCAGGATTCTCTGCGGTTGCAGAGCCAGATCGTGGAGAACATGCGCGAAGGGGTCTGCCTGATCCGCTCCGTGGACGGACGGATCGCCTACGCCAACCCCGCCTTCGAGGGGATGTGCGGCTACGACCCGGGCGAACTCATCCAATGCCACGCCGGCGTTCTCGATCTCCCTCCGGAGGAACGAAGCGGCGAGCGGAGCGCCACCGACGTGATCCTGCGCCTGGGAGACGGAAAAAGCTGGAACGGCGAGGTGCGGAACAGGCGGAAGGACGGAAGCGGTTTCTGGTGCCGGGTCGGCGTCTCCACCTTCGACCATCCGGGCTACGGGCGGGTTTGGGTGGCCGTGTTCGAGGACACCACGGAGCGGAAACTCCTGCAGAACCAGCTGTTGCAGGCGCAGAAACTCGAGGCGATCGGCCAGCTCGCCTCCGGGATCGCTCACGAAATCAACACGCCCATCCAATACGTGGGGGACAACACCCACTTCCTCGCGGACAGCCTGAACGATCTGATCGACCTGGCGAAACGGGGACGCCGCCTCCTGGAGACCTGCGACATCGAATGCGCAGGCGCCGAAGAGTTCCGTCACTTCCGGGAGGCCTTGGAACGCGTGGATCTGGATTACGTCTCTCGGGAGATCCCACGGGCGACCGAACAGACGCTGGAAGGAATCGAGCACGTGGTTTCCATCGTGCAAGCGATGCGGGAGTTCTCCGGCCAGCGCCCCAAGGATAAAACTCTCACCGACCTGAACCGGATCGTCCGGAACACGCTCACCTTCTCCCGCCACGAGTACAAATACGCGGCGCGGGTTTCGACCGATCTCGACGGGGACCTCCCTCCGGTTCCCTGCCTGCCCAGCGAGTTCACTCAGGTCATGCTGAACCTGGTGGTCAACGCCGTGCACGCCATCGAGGAGCGCTACGGCAAGAAATCGCCGGTTGCGGGCACCATTCACATCGCCAGCCGTCGTGACGGGGACTGGGCGGTCGTCCGAGTTTCGGACGACGGCGCCGGCATCCCCGCGGAGAATCACCATCGCGTCTTCGATCCCTTCTTCACGACGAAAGAGGTCGGCCGGGGCTCCGGCCAGGGGCTCGCCATCGCCCACTCCGTCGTGGTGGACAAGCTCGCGGGAAGCATCTCCTTCGAGACGGAAGAGGGTCGGGGAACCACCTTCACGATCCGGTTGCCTATCGAGGATCCACACGTTCCTCAGGAGGGCGGCAATGAAGGAACGCATACTCTGCGTTGACGACGAAAAAAAAGTCGTGGAAGGACTTCATCGGAACCTGCGGACCAACTACGAGCCTCACGCCGCGGGCGGGGGCGCGGAGGCCCTCGAGACGCTCCGGCGAAAAGGCCCCTTCGCCGTGGTGATTTCCGACCTCCGCATGCCCGGCATGGACGGCCTGGAGTTCCTGGACCAAGTGAGGCAGGCCTGGCCGGACACGGTGCGTATTCTCCTCACGGGCCAAGCGGACCTGGACGCCACGATCACGGCGATCAACCGGGGTCGCATCTTCCGTTTTCTCTGCAAACCCTCTTCGCGCCGGGAGATTCTGGACGCGGTGGAAGCGGGTGTTCGCCAGTACCGGCTGGTCACCTCCGAGCGCGTGCTGCTTGAGGAAACGCTGATGGGAAGCATCAAGATGCTCACGGACATGCTCGCGATGGTTCACCCCGAAGCGTACGGCCGGGCGACGCGGCTCCGGCGCCATGTGGAGGATTTCGCCGGACGGCTCGGCCGCGAGGATGCCTGGGCCGCGAGGATCGCCGCCCTCCTCTCCCCTCTCGGCTGGATCACGCTCCCGCAGTCCACGGTGGAGAAGCTCTACCATCACCGCCCCCTCGGCCCGGAGGAGCGCAAGATGGTGAGACGGCTCCCCGCCATCGCGGAAGAGCTGTTGGACAGCATCCCGCGGTTGGAGCCGGTCCAGCGCATCCTGGCCTATCAGGAAAAACGATTCGACGGCGGCGGCATCCCCGAGGACCGCACCGCCGGCGAGTCGATCCCGATCGGCGCGAGGCTCCTCAAGATCGTCAACGACTACGACTCGCTCATCGAAACGGGACTCACGGCGGAAGAGGCGATCGACACCATGTCGATCCGGCGCGGCTTCTATGACCCCGAACTCCTACGCGCCTTCGCCGAGGTGAAGCGCGACCAACCCCCGCAACCGGAGACCCGCGCGATCGCCGCCGCCGAACTCTGCCTCGGCATGATCCTCGCGGAAAACGTGGTGACCCGTTCCGGTCGTCTTCTGGTCGTCAAGGGACAGGAGATCACTGCGGGCACCCTCGCCCGCATCCGCAATTTCCGGGGTCCCACCGGCGTCCGCGAACCGATCTGGGTTCACCCCACGCCGGACGAATCGGAGAGCCGCGTGGAGACGGTCGCCGGAAAGGAGACGCCGTGAGCGAACCCGGTTTCGCCGCCGGTCTTTTCCCCGATCGCGATTCCGCGGAAGGACCCTTCCTCCGCTTTCCCTGCCTGATCCATTTCCGCCCCGGCGGGGCGGCATCCGCCGGCCCGGTCTCCGGCGCCGAGCGCGAAGAGAGAGGACGAACTACGATGGACCCGCACCGACGAATGAACCGGATTCTCTTCGTGGACGACGACCGCTATTTTCTCGATGGATTGAATCGTACCCTGCGATCGGAACGCCACGCATGGGAGATCGTATGCGCCGAGAGCGCGGCGGAGGCGATGAACCGGACCGACCGGATCCCCTTCGACGCGATCGTTACGGATATCAACATGCCTGGCATGAATGGGTTGGACCTTCTCCGCGCCCTCCGGGATCGCGAAGCGACCCGGGACACGCCGGTGGTCATTCTCACCGGGCGAGCCGAGAGGGACCTCAAGCGGCGCGCCCTCGACCTGGGAGCCACGGACCTCCTGAACAAACCGATCGAAAGGGAGGACCTGATCGCGCGCCTCCGCAGCGTGATTCGCCTGAAGGAAGCCCAGGACGAGCTGAAGGAGAGGAACCGCCTGCTGGACGAGAAGGTTCGGGAAAGGACGCGGGAGCTGGAGGAGTCCCGTCTCGAGATCATCCTCCGGCTCGCCAAGGCGGCGGAGTTCCGGGATCGCGAGACGGGGAACCACGTGATCCGCGTCGGTTGCTACAGCAGGATCCTGGCGGAGGAACTGGGCGAGGATCGGGACTTCGCCGAGGCGATCTTTCTCGCCGCGCCTCTCCACGACATCGGCAAGATCGGGATTCCGGACGCGATCCTGAACAAACCGGGTCCGCTCACCGCACGGGAGGCGATCGTGATGCGCCGCCATTCGTCGATCGGCGCGGATCTGCTCCTACGAGACCCCCTCGCCTTCGATCGTATCTCCGGGCAGCACGACGCGAACCGGTTCCGGCGCGCCGACCGCTCGGGGATTCCGATTCTGCGAATCGCCGCGGCGGTCACCCGGTCCCACCACGAACGATGGGACGGGACGGGTTATCCGGACGGCCTGCGCGGTGAATCGATTCCCCTTTCCGCCCGCATCGTGGCGCTGGCGGACAGCTGGGACGCGATCCGCTCCGTGCGCCCCTACAAACCGGCCCGCAGCGAGGAGGAAACGATCGCGATCCTCCGGGCCGAGACGGAGGCGCAGTTCGATCCGCGGGTGGTGGAGGCGACTCTGAGCGCGGTGGGACGGTTCCGGGACGTGGAGGCGCGCTTCAACGATTCCGTGGAGAAGGCTGCGACGGAATCCGCTTGATCGGCGATCAGGGGGCGAGCTCCAGGCGGCGGAGGCACTCCTCCCGACCCATCACGAGCATCACGTCCCCTTCGCGAAAAACGTAGGCGGCGTTCGGGAGCTGATCCATCACGGAATCGCCCTCCTCCCCCTTTCGCTTGATCAGCAGAATGGTCACATCGTATCGCTTCCGGATGGCGATGTCCGCCATGGTGCGCCCCAGGAAGCTCGCCGGGGCCGGGATTTCGGTCATGCTCATGCCCCCCGCGCCCGGAATCGCCCTCGCCTCCGCCCCGCTTCCGACGGCCACGCTCATGCTCGACGCCATGTCCCTCTTGAACAGTTCCGCCTCGTAGCGGCGAATCACGTCCTCCGGCCAGACCGAACCGATCACCCGATCGCCCTCCAGCACCGGCGCCTCGAAACGGTAGTGGCCGAAACGGGTCATCACGCCGTCCAGTGCGTCTTCGGGGAAGACGGCGAGGAACCCCGACTCCTGCATCATGTCCTGGGCGATCAGGAGCGAGTCCATCGAATCGAGTTCGTTCAGGATCGGACGGATGTCGTTGATGGTGATCACGCCGAGAAGACGGTTCTCCGGGTCGACGACGAAAACCGATCCGCCCGGCTTCTCGATGAACCGGGAGACGATCGACAAAAGCCGGTCCTGGGGCTGGACGGCGGTGAACTCCGTCCGCATCACGTCCCGGACCCGCACGTTCCGGAGCACGTTGACCGTCTGCCCCTCCCGGATGTCCACGCCCCGGCGGAGCAGCTTCATGGTGTAAATGCTCGCCTTCTGGATCTGCATCGCCAGCAGCGTGGCGATGATGCAGGTGATCATCAGAGGAAGGATGATCTTGTAGTCGTTCGTCATCTCGAAGATGATCACGATCGCCGTGATCGGCGCGTGGGTGGCGGCGGCGACCACGGCCCCCATGCCGACCAGCGCGTAAGCCCCCGGCCCCGCTGTGGTCTCCGGCCAGATCGAGTGCACCCCGGCGCCGACCGCCCCTCCGGTCATCGCCCCGACGAAGAGCGAGGGGGCGAAGATCCCGCCCGATCCGCCCGAGCCGATGGTGGTCGAGACGGCCAGGATTTTGATCACCGCCAGCGCCAGGAGCAGGTGCCACACCATCCCCCCCTTGAGGGCCTCCCCGATCGCCTCATAACCGACGCCGTAGATCTCGGGAAACTTCAGGGCGATGACGCCGATCATGGCGCCGCCCAGGACCGTCTTGGCCGGTCCGGGGATGGGGACGGCGTCGAAGAGATCCTCGGCGCCGTAGAGAACGCGGACGAAGGCGAGCGCCGTCAGTCCGGCGATGACGCCAAGGAGGGCGTAGGCGAACAACTCCGCCGGGTTGACCAGCGCGTAATGGGGAACCTCGAAGGCGGGGAAGTCGCCGAGGAAGCGGCGGCTCACCACCGTGGCGGCGACGCTGGAGATGACGATCGGCGAGAACTGGGAGACGCCGAAATCGCCGAGGATCACCTCCACCGCGAAGAGGGCGCCCGCCACCGGCGCGTTGAATGTTCCGGCGATCCCCGCGGCGGCGCCGCAGCCGACCAGCGTGCGGAGGCGCCTCTCCCCCATCCGGAGCCACTGGCCGATCGCCGAGCCGAGGCTCGAACCGATCTGCACGATCGGCCCCTCGCGGCCGACGGATCCGCCGGAGGCGATACAGATACCGGAGGCGATCATCTTGGCGATCACCACCCGCGGGCGGATGCGCCCGCCCCGGAGCGCCACCGCCTCCATCACCTCCGGCACGCCGTGCCCCTTGGCCTCGCGTGCGAAGAAGTGAATGATGAGCCCCACCAACAGGCCGCCCGCCGCGGGCACGCCGATCTTCCACCACGCCGGGAGACTCCGAACATGATCCAGAAGAAAAGTGTCGTTTCGCCAGGCGAACACCTGCACGAAATGGATGAAACGACGAAAAGCGACGGAAAAGAGGCCGCCCAACAGGCCGATGGCGAGCGCCACCAGGACCATGTAGACGTGTTCGGTCTGTCGCAGGCGGTCGTGCAGTTTACCGATCATGCGTTCCCCGGAGCGTCGCGGGCCGGAGACGATCACGGCGACGCGCGGCGGCCCATTCGAAGGGTGGAGGCCCGCGGCTCGGCGGGCGGGTTCTCGACTGCCGGGGAATGGCCCGGCCCCACCGGGAAAAGACCGGCCCCCGGGGACCGGTCTCGCCCATGTTGACACATCGGACCCGCGGCGGGCAAGGGGAGACCGACCGCGCGGGGGGGATCGCGTCGGCGGCGCCCCTCAGCCGCCCGCTTCGCCCCTCTCCTTCGCGCGGAGGGCGAGGGCCACGCGCTCGGCGGTGATCGGCATGTCGCGAAGCCGCACGCCGACGGCGTTCTCCAGGGCGTTCGCCACCAGCGGCGCCGCCGGGATCATGGTGTGCTCCCCCACGCCGCGCGCGCCGAAGGGACCGTCCGGCTGGGGCACCTCCACCAGAATCGACGTCATCCGGTCGGGAATGTCCATGGCCGTCGGTATTTTATAGTCGGTGAAATTCGGGTTCACCAGCCGGCCCTTTTCGTCGAAACGCATGTCCTCGTAGAGCACGGTGGCGAAACCCTGCACCAGCCCTCCGGTGATCTGCCCCCGCACCAGTTCCGGATGGATCGCCCGGCCCACGTCCACGGCGAGCACCGCGTGGCGCACCCGCATCTTCCCCGTGCGACGGTCCACCTCCAGCACCGCGCCGGCGGCGCCGACGGTGTAGTGCACGTTCGGATGGCCGCCCTGGCTCGTTTCGGGATCGCTGAGCGCCGAGGCGAACTCGGGAAGAAAGATGCCGCTCCCCAGGATCGGTCCCCCTTTGAATGTGCCGTCGCCGGTCTGGACGCCGGCGATGACGAAATCGCGGTAGGGGAGGACGAAATCGGGGGCGGTGCGGCAACGGACCGCCTCCCCTTCCAGGAAGAGCGCGCCCCGGTCGTGCCCGAAGACGCGGACCACCAGGTCGAAGATCTTCTCCCGGGCGTCCTCGGCGGCGCGGAGCACCGCGTTGCCGCAGCTCCAGGTGACGTGCGAGCCGACGGTCTGCCACTCATAGGCGTTCCGGTCCGTGTCGGGCGTCTCGACGCGCACCTTCTCCACCGGCAGGGCGAGCACTTCCGCGGCGATCTGCGCCATGGCGGTCATGTAACCTTGGCCGATCTCCATCCCCGAGACGGCGAGGTTCACGCTCCCATCCTCGTTGAACTTGAGGAACGCCGCCGACGAGGCGTTGGGGGGCATGGCCGGCGCCTTCCAGAAGAGGGAGAACCCCTTTCCCAGGACGCGGTCCGGATCGTCACTCGTCTCCTTCTCGCCCCAGCCGATCGCCTCGGCGGCGCGGTCGATACACTCCATCAAGCCCGAAGGATTCATCGGCGCGCCGTAGGGGAGCGGATCCCCGGGGGCGATGGCGTTTCGCCGACGGATCTCCACCGGGTCCATGCCGATCCCGGCCGCGAGCCGGTTCATGTGGGACTCCACGCCGAAGTGGAACTCGGAGTAGCCGAAACCGCGGTAGGGACCGCCGGGGGGCAGGTTAGTATAGATACAAAGCGAATCGATCTTCAGGTTCGGGATCCGATAGGGTCCGGTCGCGGAGAGGCCCGCGGCGTTCACCACGTTGGCGCCGTACTCCACATAGGCGCCGGCGTCCCAGTAGAGGGTGTGCTCCATGGCGGTGAGGACGCCGTCCTTGCGGACTCCCATTTTCAGCCGCGCCCGGAGGCCCTGCCTCTGGTAGGTGTTGACGAACTCCTGCTCGCGCGTGAAGCGAAGCTTCACCGGCCGTCCCTTCGCCGCCACGGCGAGGGCGACGCCCAGGATCTCCATGGAGACGCCCGCCTTCCCCCCGAAGCCGCCCCCCACGTAGGGGGTGATCACCCGGACGTTCTGGTGGGTGAAACCGAGCGGCGCGAGGGTTTCGGCGAAGACGTGGCGCTGCGTGTAGGGGGACTGAGAGGAGGACCAGAGGGTGAGGCGGCCGGCGGGATCGAGCAGTCCGACGATCACGTGCGGCTCGATGGCGCAGTGCGCGTAACGCGGAACGGTGTAGAGGTCCTCCAGCACGAAGTCCGCTTCGGCGAAGCCGGCCTCCGCGTCGCCGCGCCTTGTTTTCCGCCAGTGGGCGATGTTGGTCCCCGCCTTCGGGAAGAACCAGGGAACGTGGGGGTAGTCGCCCAGATCGGGGTGGATCCGTTCGCCTTCTTCCTCCAGCGCCTCCATCGGGTCCAGGATCGGCGGCAGCACCTCGTACTCGACCCGGACCAGCCTGGCGGCGCGGGCGGCCGTCTTCGGGTCCCGGGCGATCACGCCGGCGACCTGCTCGCCGACGAAACGGACACGGTCCCGGGCGAAGATGTATCGGTCCTTCATGTACAAACCGAAGTGATAGGGGAAATCCTCGGAGGTCACCACCCGCACCACGCCGGGGAGCCGTTCCGCCTCGGAGGCGTCGATGGAGAGAATCCTGGCGTGGGCGTGCGGGCTCTCCACGATCGCCCCGTGCAGGAGCCCCGGCCCGAAATCGATGTCGTCCACGTAGGTCGCCGCACCGGTCACCTTCTCCAGGCCGTCGATCCGGACGGGAGAACGACCCACTTGGGCGTACGGGGGGTTCATTCCCCCGGCGGTCGGTTTCGCCTTCACCGCTTCTCCTCCGCGCCCGCCGCGCGGAGCACGGCCCGGACGATCGGTTCGTATCCGGTGCAACGGCAGAGATTTCCGGAGATCGCCTCCTTCACCTCGTCCTCGGTCGGATTCGGGTTCTCCCGCAGCAGTTCCGTCGCGGCGAGGATCACGCCCGGCGCGCAGAAGCCGCACTGGAAGGAGTTCTCCTCGAGGAAGGCGTTCTGGAGCGGCGTGAGGCCGTCCCGGCCGAGCCCCTCCACGGTGGTCACCTCCATCCCGTCCGCCTCGACGGCGAGGACGAGACAGCTCCGCGCGGTCCGTCCGTTCAGAAGGACGGTGCAACTCCCGCAGTCTCCCCTCTCGCACCCCACCTTGGGGCTCTTCACGCCGATCCGGTCGCGGAGCGTCTCCAGAAGGGTGTCGTTCGGCTCCACGTCGATGCGCCACTCTTCGCCGTTCACGACGAGGGTGATGGTCCTTTTCATAGCAACCTCGTTCCGTAAGGGGGACCTTCGCCCCGAAGCCGGGCGCGGGCGGCGGCGAGCCCGCGCTCGAACATCACTTCCGTCATCCGCCCCCGGTACTCCTTGCAGGCGCGCACGTCGTCGATGGGGGCGATCTCACGGGGGAGGATCGCGATCGCCTCCGCGAGAAGCGCCTCGTCCGGCTCCTTGCCGCGGAGCAATTTCTCGATCCGCTCTCCCCGAACCGGCGTGGGGGCGACGGCGCCGAAGGCGACCCGCGTCTCGCCTCCGGGGAGGACGAGCAACGCCACGCTCGCCTGGGCGAGGTCCTCGCCGTCATAGCGGCCGAGCTTCACGTAGCAACCGCCGTGGGGATTCCCGGGGAGGGGAACGTCGATCGCCTTCACGATCTCGCCGCGGCGGAGCGACGTCCGGCGCGGACCGACGAACCAGTCCCCGATCGGAACGGCACGCTCCCCCTCCGGTCCCTCGACGACCACCTCCGCCTCGAGCACGAGGAGCGGCGGTCCCATGTCGCAACAGGGAACGGCGGAACAGATGTTCCCCACCGGCGTCGCCCGGTTCCGAATCCCTCGCGAAGCGACGGAACGGGCCGCCTCCCACAGGAGCGGCAGCTCTTCCCGGACCTCCCGCGATTCGATCAGGTCGGTGAAGGCGGCGAGCGCGCCGATCCGGATTCGCCCCGCCTTCTCGAAGGCGCCGATCCGATCGAGCCCCTCGATTCCCTTCAGGTCGATCAGCAGGCTCGGCTGGGCGAACCCGTCCCGGATCCATCCGATCAGGTCGGTCCCCCCCGCCAGAACCCGCGCCCCGTCGCCGGCATCGCGCAGGATCGACGCCGCCTCGGCGAGCGTTTTCGGTTTCCGATACTCGAACGCGTGGGCCAGGGTCATCGTCCCCCTCCCTCCTACTCCGGCGGCAGGAACGCCACGATCCGGCACATGGAGGATTCCAGCTCGATTCCACGGAGCGGGAAGCAGCCGATCCACATCCGGCGGTTCCCCACCTCTTCGATTTCGCCTCCCAGGTTCTCGGCGTGAACGAGTTTCTTGGGGAAGAGCTTGAGGTGCATCACCTGGTAATACTCGTCCTGCGGGAACATCTCGTCCCACCCCTTGCCGTGGTCCCTCTTCAGTTTCTCCTCCGCCTCGCGGAAGAGGGCGGGGTGCCAGTTCCGGATGATGGTGTTCATCGGATGGTCGGCGCTTCCGCAGTCGACGCCGATCCATTTGATCCCCATCTCCAGCGCCCATTCGTGAAAGCCGGGGCCGGGACCGGGATGCTTGACGAAATAACGAATCTCGTCGGAGCCGGGCTGATCCCAGGAGTACCGGTGGTAACCGGTGTCGATGATCAGGATGTCCCCCTTCTTCACCTCCACCCGGGAAGTGATCATCTCCGGCGTGTACAGGCCGTAGTCCTCGACGGAATCGGAGATGTCCGCCACCACGCCCGGGCCGATCCACTCCTCGAGCGGCACCTGGCCGATCGCACGACCGCTGGCGTGGAAGTGGATCTCGCCGTCCATGTGGGTGCCCACGTGGTTGCTGGTGGTGACGATCTGCCCGTTCGCTCCCTGTCCGATGTGGGCGCCGGCGAGGCGTTTGAAATATTGCAGCCCGAGCGGCATATAACTGGGCCAGGGGGGCGTGTGGATGCTGAGCCGTTGGGTGAGATCGTAGACGCGGACCCGGTTCATGAATCCCAGAAACTCTTCCGTTCGCATGTCGTTCCTCCCGGGGGCGGGAAATTAGGTTGATTCCTCCAGTTTTTTCGCGAGCCCCTCGTAGGCCCGCCGGAAGGGCTCCGAGGGGGCGCGGAGCACGCCGGCGCCCACCTGGCCGATCCCCGGCTCCCGGTGGGCCACGCCGGTGTCGATGAAGGGGAGCACGTTCTTCTCGACGACCCGGACCACGTCGATCCCGGTCGGCGTGCCCCGAAAGTCGAGAACGGGAATCTGGTAGGCGCCGTTCTCCGCAACGGTGATCTCGTACATTTGCCGGGTGTAGCGGATCGCGTCCGCGGCGACGCCTCCCACGAAACGGACGATGGCCGGCGAAGCGGCGATGGCGAAGCCGCCCAGGCCCGCCGTCTCGGTGATGGCGCTGTCGCCGATGTCCGGGTTGGCGTCCTCCCGGCGGAAACCGGGAAAGAAGAGGGCGTCCGGAACCTCCGCCGGCCCGGTGAACCATTGATCGCCGGTCCCGGCGAGCCGCACGCCGAAATCCGTTCCGTTGCGCGACAGGGCGACCACCACCGAACTCCCCTCCGTGTCGCGCGCCGCGTCGAGAACGGCCTTGCAGGCGGGCATGGACAGGTTGAGGAAGAAGTGGTCGTTCCCGTCGATGAACTCGAGCACCGAGGCGGCTTCGGCCGCGTCGCGCCCGGTACGGACCAACGCCGGCGCGAGCGCCCGGTAGAGAAGGGAGGTGGCGGCCCGGTTTCTGTTGTGCACCTCGTCCCCCATGTGGAGCGCCTGGGCGATGATTCCTTTGAGATCCAAGGGACCCGTCGCCTCGACGGCGCGGCGGAGGGCGGGATAGAGGATCCGCTCCATCCAGCGGAGTTTCTCGATCACCTCCGGACCGTAGGCGCCGTAGCGGAGCACCTTGCCGAGCCCCTCGTTCAACGTGCAGTAGGCGGCGTTGCCGAAGGTTTCGTTCCGGACGACGAACACCGGCATGGAGGAAGTGATCAGTCCGGCCATGGGACCGACGGCGTCGTGTTCGTGGCAAGGGGCGAAGCGGATCGCGCCGGACGCGGCGAGACGCTCCGCCTCCTCCGGCGTCGCGGCGAGCCCCTCGTAGAGGAGGCCGCCCATCACGGCGCCCCGCATGGGACCGCACATCCGATCCCAGGCGACCGGCGGTCCCGCGTGAAGAAAGAGATTCGGCTCCATGCCGGGAATGACGTCGGCGGCGCGCTCCAGACCGACCAGCTTGGGCGCGCCGGCGAGGACCGTTTCCATCGCTTGGGCGTTCGCCGTCTCGATCCGATCGGCGTGGGCGCGGATCGTTTGCGCCGCGCCCTCGTCCGTCTCCAGCGGCGGCCGCCAGTCGACCTGCACCGCCTCGGCGCCCGCGGCGTCCAGGCTCTCCTTGAAGGAGGCGAGGCCGATGTTGATCACCTTCAGGTTCTTTCCGAACGGAGATCGCGTCCTCATCGCTCCGCCTCCCTCTCCGCCGCCGCGGCGATTCGCCCCGCCAACAACGCGGCGGCCGCGTTGCTCGGCATCACCCGGGCGCCGGCGGCGGTGAGCGCCTCGATAACCCGCCCCTTCCCCTGCGGGTCTCCTTCGGTGCCCGTGACGGAAGCGACCACAGAAACGCGGCTCGCCGCGGCGTCGATCGCGCCGTCCCACGCGGCGACCGGATCCGGGTGGGCGCCGTAACCGAGCACCACGTCGAGGAGGATCACCGCCGTCTCCGGGTCCGCCGCCTCCGCCTCGATCCTCTCGTTTCGGAGCGTGTAATCGATCATCGGGTGGGGCCGGCCCCGGGTGAACTCGTCCTCCCCGAGATCGACCAGAGTGTGCCCTTCACTCTTCAATGAATCGGCGAGTTTCTCCGCGCCCCCCACCGGATGGTTGGAGCGGATCGGCGCGAGGATCGGCGCGAGAAGGATCTGGGCCTCGGAGCAGAAGGTCCCGCCGCTGAAAAGCCCCCGGAGCCAGCGTCGAGGGGGTTTTCGCAGCGCGGCCTCGTCGGCGGCGATCCGCGCGATCTCCTCCCCCCGCGCGGCGATGCGGCGCTTCACCTCCGCCGTGTCGCCCCCCCGTGCGAGGAGGGCGGCCAGGAGGGCCGCTTCCTCGAGCGACGAAGGGCCGCCCTCCACAGCCGAGCCGAGGAAGAACTCCACCACCGGCTTTCCCGCGGCGCGCGCCGCATCCCGGATCCGAGCGAGCACCTCCGGATGGGGCGGCTTGGCGATCAGCAGAATCACGCGGGTCGCTTCGTCCGCGGCGAGCGCCTCGATCCCTTGCAGGAAGGTGATCCCCCCCACCTCGCGGCTCACGTCCCGTCCGCCGGTCCCGATCGCCTGCGAAACGCCCGCCCCCTCGGCATCCAGAAGACAGCTCACCTCCTGGAGGCCCGTCCCCGAGGCGGCCACGATCCCCACCGATCCGCGCCGCACCACGTTCGCGAAGGCGAGCGGCACGCCGTTCCAGATCGCCGTGCCGCAGTCCGGTCCCATCACCAGAAGACCCCGCTCACGGGCGAAGCGTTTCAGCTCCACCTCCGTTTCGAGCGGCACGTTGTCGGAGAAGAGCATCACGTGAAGGCCCGCCTCGAGCGCCTTTCGCGCCTCCGCGCCGGCCCACCTCCCCGCCACGGAGACGAGCGCCAGGTCCGCGCCGGGAAGAACGCGAAGCGCTCCCTCGAGGCTCGACGGACGGACCTCCTCATCCTCGCGGCCCGATCGCGCCCCCGCCCCCCGCAACGCCTCCTCCGCCGCGTCGAGCGCCGCCTCCGCGCGCTCTCCGTCCTCCGCCCCCACGCCGATCAACAGGTCCGTCGCCGCGGCGGATTCGAACGCCTCGATCCAGAGACCGGAGGCGCGCAGGATCGTCTTGTTCTCCTCGGTCCCCATGACGAGCGCCGCGTCCGTCACCCCCTCGCGCGCGGCGACCGCTTTTCCCACCGTCATCAGGGCCACCGAATCGTGGTAGGCGCCCTTCCGTACGCGGCCGGTCACGATCATGCTTCTCCGTCCTCTCTCCCGACGCGTTCGAATCCGAGCCGCAGGCCGAGAAAAACACCGGTGGCCGTGTCGGCGCCGGAGGTGGCGCCCGAGTCGATCAATTCTTCGCTCCGCATCGCCGTCTCTTCGCTCCCGCCCGAGAGGAGCGCCTCGGCGAGATTCTTCAATCGCTCCGGGAAAGCCCCCTCCCCGGCGAGGGCGAGGTAGGCTTCGGAGAGCGTTTCGCCGGGAGGATCGAGAGCGGCGCGGATCTCCGCCCGGCGCTCCCCCGCCGCAGGATCGCCGAGCGCCTCCCGCAGGCGAAGCGTCGCGAGAAGTCCGGTGAGAAAATCGTCGCCGCTCGGCGTCAGCCCGAAACCGGAGCCGCGGATTCGCGCCGTCCCTTCCCCGGTCCGTCCGGTCCGGATTTTCTCCCAACCGCCCCGCATTCTCTCCGCGTAGGTCCTCTCGAACCCGGCGCGCAGCGCCTCCTCCCGCCGCCGATCGATCAGAAAGGCGAGGCTCTTCGGGTGGGCGAGACGGAGAAGCGTTTTCTCCAGAACCCACGCGTTCTCCCTCAGCCGCTTCGCGTCCCATCCCACGGCGTCGAGAGTGGATCGATAGACCGCGTCTTCATCGAACCGGAGAACGGCCTCGTCCAGACGAACCGCGCTCCGCTCCACCGTCACGGAAAGGAGGCGTGCGGGTAGGCCGCCCCGCAAGGTCACACGAATGGGACCCCGGCCGAGGGACTCTTCGGCCACCGCCAGCCAGCCGCCGGGCCCGTGAAAATCGGCCGCCCGGCGGAAGCGCGCCCGGAGGCCGTAGCGCCCCGGCCGCACACGGTCCCCCACGGCGACCAGAACGATCACGCCTTCCGGAACACCAGGCCGAAGCGCGAGTCGTACGCCTCGCGCCGGACCTCCTCCACCCTTCCCACCACCGCCATGCCGATCCGGGGATCCGTGATTTCGATCTGCCCGGTTACCCGGATCCCGTTCTCCAACTCCACGATCGCCAAGCCCAGCTTGGCCACCTCGAAATCGGCGGGGAGAGTATGGACGAAGGTATAGGTCAGAATCTTTCCCTTCTTCGGAAGCGCCACGGTGTCGAACTCGAAGAAGTCGTTGTCGCCGCACCCCTTGCAAACCATGCGGAAGGGGTAATGCATCTCGCCGCACTTCCGGCACTTGTACGCGTATAGTTCCCGGCCCATCCCTAATCCTCCCTCGTCAGCACGAGGCAGACCACGTTGTTGCCGAAGCCGCCGAAGTTACAGGTGAATCCGACGCGGGCCCCCTCGACCTGACGCTCTCCGGCGTCGCCGCGGAGCTGCGTGACGATCTCGTGGACCTGGGCCACGCCGGTGGCGCCCACCGGGTGTCCCTTCCCCTTCAGGCCGCCGGAGGGATTGATCGGCAGCCGGCCGCCCAGCGCCGTCTCCCCCTTCTCGAGGGCGATGTGCCCCTTCCCCTTCGGGAAGAAACCCGCCTCCTCGCTCTCGGCGATCTCCAGGATGGTGAACGCGTCGTGCAGCTCCGCCACCCGTACGTCCGACGGCGCGAGGCCGGCCATGTCGAAGGCGGACTTCGCGGCGAGCCGCACCGCCGGCAGGTCCGTCGGCTCGGGGCGTTCGTGCACGGCGTGGCTGTCCGTCGCCTGGCCGACGCCGGCGATCCGGATCATCGGCCGGCCGAGCTTCTTCGCCGTCTCCTTGGAAACCAAGAGCACGCTCGCGCCGCCGTCCGAGACGGGGCAACAGTCGAAGAAGCGGAGCGGCTCCGACACGTAGGGGTTGTTGGTCATCGCTTCCGGCGAGTCGAGAATCCCCTCGACGGAGATCTTCTGGTGCAGGTGGGCGAACTCGTTCCGGAGCGCGTTGTTCTGGTTCTTCACCGCCACCATGGCGAGGTGCCGCGCCGTGACGCCGTACTTCTCCATGTAGAGGCGCGTGAACATCGCCGCCAGCGACGGAAGGGTCACGCCGTAAATGTACTCCGCCAGCGGGTGGGTCAGGGTGGCCACGAAGTCGGTCGCCTCCAGGTTGTTCACCTCACGCATCCGCTCCGCGCCGGTCACGAGAACCGCGTCGTGCATGCCCGAGGCGATCGCGAGGAAACCGGCGCGCACCGCCGACGCGCCCGAGGCGGGGCCGTTCTCGATCGCCTCCGCGCCGGCCGGCGTGAGGCTGAGCGAGTCGATGACGGCGCTCGCGAGCCCGCTCTGGTGGTTCACCCGCCCGGAGCCCATGTTGGCCACGTAGAGGTGATCCACTTTTTTCAGGCCCGCGTCCTTCATCGCCATCATGGAGGGATAGCAGGCGATCTCCGAGAGAGGATACTCGAGCCGTGTAAAGGTGGTGATGCCGATTCCGGCGATGTAGACGTCGCGCATGGCTACACCTTCCCTTCCTGCTTCCACCGCTGGAGCATGAGCGCCGTTCCGGTGGGGTCATAGAGGGAACGGGTCGCGGCGAGAAGATCCTGCGGCGGCGTGGGCGGATCGGAGGGGGGAAGGATTCCCGCGGTCGCCTTGGCGAGCAGCTTCTCCGGCACGGGGCGCCGCCCCACCACGAGGGTGCTTCGGGCGCGCTCGAAAAGCTCGCGGGTGAGCGCCCAGGAGGGGACGCCGCCCAGCTCGTGAGGAACGTCGAACCGCTTCTCCAGTTTGTACTCGATCATCCACCGCCGGAAACCGATGGGCGATTCGGCGACGATCAACACCTCGTCGTGGCCGAGCACGTCCATGTGGTACTCCATTTTGGCGGCGAAGGCGTGGGCGCCGATCCGGAGACCGCGCCGGAGTGCGAGCGTGTGGAGCGACATCCCCGTCTTGGCGTTCACCTGGCGGCCGTTCACGACGGCGGCGATCTCCCCGTCGATCTGGGCGACCAGCACGTACTCGTCCTGCATGCGGTGGCGGTAGTAGGCGAGCAGCTCCGAGTAGACGCGCGCGGCGACCACGTCGTAGAAGTCGCGCTCCACGTGCACCAGCGGCGCCACATAGGCGAGCACGTCCGGAATCTCGTCCCGTTCCACCTGGCGGATCACCATCTCCTCCCCGCTCGCGATGGTCATCTGCTTGGGCGGGAAGGGTGGTATGGGATTATCCACCGGCCTCAGAATCTTCTCCAGATCGACCGACATGCCGTCGTCCCCTTTCTGCGTTCGTTCCTTTCGGGCCGCCGGTCCGCCAGACCGAGGCCGTGTGATTCGATTGCTCCTATTATAGGGGGAACGGGCCGCAAACTCACCTCTTTGCGCGTTCCGTCCGGCCTCGGGGGAGGGTCGGGGAAAGGGGAAATACCGTTCGCCCCTCAATCGTTTGGGGCGGATAGCGGGGGAGAGCAGACTCCGGCTAGGCGGCGCCGGGGGGGCCGCCGGCCGCGCCGTCGTCCAGGATCGACGCCGGCGCCCGATAGTCCGCCATGAGGCCGAGCAGATCCTCCGGCTCTCCGGCGACCAGGACCATGGCGCGATGCTCGGGTCGGAGAAAGCCCTCACGTGCGGCGCGGTCCATCCAGGCGAGCAAGGGGTCGTAGTACCCGGCGGCGTTCAGGAGACCGAGCGGCTTCCGGTGCAGGCCGAGCTGGGTCCACGTGAGGATCTCCACGGTCTCCTCCAGCGTGCCGAGACCGCCGGGGAGCGTGACGAAGCCGTCGGCCAGCGCGGCCATGCGCGCCTTTCGCTCGTGCATCGTCTCCACGTACTCGACGCGGGTGAGGCCGGGGTGAACCCGCGCCTCCATGAATCGCGGAATCACTCCGGTCACTCGGCCGCCCGCCGCGATCGCTCCGTCCGCCGCGCGGCCCATTACGCCGAGCCGTCCGCCGCCGTAGACCATTTCCAGGCCGCGCGAGGCGACGACCCGGCCGAGACGCGCCGCGGCCTCCCCGAAACGACGGTCCCGCCCAGGGTTGGATGCAGCGTACACGCAGATCCTCTTCATCGCTTTCTCCCCGCCGCGGGACCCGGTCCGGCCGCCGGGCCCCGCGCACGGTTCGTCCGAGAATCCTTTAGGGCATTACATCCATGCCGAGGACTTCCTCGAGAAAAGCCCATTTGTCGGCTCGCTCCTGGATCTGCTTGTCCGTCGGCAGCCCGGCGCCGTGCCCCGCCTTCTCCTCGATGCGGATCAGGATCGGCGCGTCTCCCTCCTGCGCCGCCTGCAGCGCGGCGGCGTACTTGAAGGAGTGACTCGGCACCACGCGGTCGTCGTGATCGGAAGTGAGAACGAGAACGGCCGGGTATCGGACGCCGGGGCGGATGTTGTGATAGGGAGAGTAGGCGCGGAGCGTGCGGAATTGCTCCGGGTCGTCGGGCGAGCCGTAGTCGGAGGTCCACGCCCAACCGATGGTGAACTTGTGGAATCGAAGCATGTCCATCACGCCCACGTCGGCGATCACCGCGCCGAGAAGATCCGGTCGCTGGTTCGCGACGGCGGCGACCATCATCCCGCCGTTGCTCCCCCCGCCGATCGCCACTTTGGGCGTCGACGTATAACCCTTCTCGATCAGGTACTCCACCGCGGAGATGAAATCGTCGATCCCGTTCTGCTTCTTGTCCAGGATGCCCGCCTCGTGCCAGCGATTCCCGTACTCGCCGCCGCCGCGGAGATTGGGCACGGCGAGCATACCGCCCATCTCGAGCCAGACGAGCCAGTACGCCCGGAAATAGGGGGTCATGGAGATGTTGAACCCGCCGTAGGCGTAGACGAAGGTCGGATTCGAACCGTCCATCGGGATCCCCTTTTTGTGGACCAGGAACATGGGGACCCGCGTGCCGTCCTTGCTCTTGTAAAAAACCTGCTCCGTGACGAAGGAGGAGACGTCGTAGTCGATGCCGGGCGCGAAGAAGACTTCCGACTCGCCCCGCGTGAAGTCGTAGCGGTAGATCGTCCTCGGAACGTTGAAGGACTCGAAATCGTAGAAGAACTCATCCCAGTCCGGGCGGCAGCGAACGCCGTTCACCGCGCCGATATCGGGGAGGTCGATCCGGCGGACGAGATTCCCTTTCCCGTCGTGGAGGGTGAGGCGGGCCTTCACGTCCACCATGGCCGAAACCACGAAGTGACCGTGCGCCATGCCGATTCCGTCGATGACGGCGTCGCTCTCGGGGATCAGCGTGGTCCACTCCTTCTGCTCGGGCCGGTTCAGGTCGACGGCGATCAGACGGTAGTTGGGCGCGTCCTTGTTGGTGCGAAAGTAGAAAACGTCGCCGCGGTTCCCCACGTAGTCGTACACGCCGTCGAAGCGATCGAAGAGGCGGATCATCCCGCGGTTCGGGCGGCGCAGATCGAGCAGGTGGACGTCGTTCCGGCGGTCCGACCCTCGGGAGAGATTGATCAGAAGAAACCGTCCGTCCGGCGTCACGTAAGGATCGAAACCGATCTCCGGGTCGTCCGGCCGTTCGTAGACCAGCCGGTCCCGGGTCTGCGGATCCCCGAGACGGTGATAGTACAGCTTCTGGTTCTTGTTCACGTCCTCGTAGGCGTCCCCCTCCTTGGGAGGGGCGAAGCGGGCGTAGTAGAAACCCTTTTCGTCGGCGGTCCAGGCGGCGTCGGAAAACTTGATCCACTTAAGAATGTCCGGCATGTCCTTCCCGCCGGCGACGTCGCGGACGTGGAAGGTCATCCAGTCCGATCCGCTTTCGCTCGTGCCGTACATCACGTAGCGGCCGCGGGGGCTGATGGAGATTTGGGAGAGCGCGACGGTGCCGTCCTCGGAGAAACCGTTGGGATCGATGAGCACCCGCGGCTCGCCCCGGAGCGCTTCGCGGACGTAATACACCGACTGATTTTGGAGCCCGTCGTTTTTACTGAAGAAATAGCGGTTCCCCCGGCGGGTGGGCATGCCGAAACGTTCGTAGTTCCATAGCTCGGTCATCCGGTCGGTGATCCGCTTCCGCCCCGGAATCCCCTCGAGAAAACCGAAGGTGAGCCCGTTCTGTTCCCCCACCCACCGGTGGATCTCCTCGGAGTCCAGGTCCTCCATCCAACGATAGGGATCGGCCACCTTCGTTCCGTGGATCTCCTCCACCAAGTCCGTCCGGCGCGTCTCGGGATAGTCGACGGCTTCTCCACGGAGAGGGAGGAGGAGGAGCGGCGTCGCGAGGAAAAGAGCGATCTTTCGTCCTTTCATGGTCGTCCTTTCTTCTCGTTTCGGATTGGAACAAAGAGGGCGCCGGTGGGCATCCGCGGCCGGAAGGAGCCGGCGTGGTCGCGCCCGATCGGTTCTCCTGTCCCGCCGGTGGGCGAAGGGAGCATGGAACCCGATCTATCTCACTCGATCTCAATCGGTTATATGCCGCAGGGCAAGAAGCCCGTCCGCTCTTTCCAGCATAGTACCGGGGATCGCGGCGGTCAAGGCGCCGGAGGCGGACGGACGGCTAAACCGGGGCTCGGGCCGAGCCGATACGCGGAGTAAGACGGCCCATGAAAATAACCGGCGCGGACCGGAAGGAATCACATGGTGAGCGGACTGCGTATCCTCGTGGCGGACGACAACCCGATCAACCAGAAAGTCGCCCTCCGGATTCTGGAAAAGGACGGCCACTCCGTGTCGGCCGTCGCCAACGGCGCGGAAGCGCTCGTCGCCCTCGAAGAGAACGATTTCGACCTCGTCCTCATGGACGTTCAGATGCCGGAGATAGACGGATTGGAGGCGACCCGCCGGATCCGTTCGCCCGATTCGCGCGTCCGCGACCACCACATCCCGATCATCGCCGTGACGGCCCACGCCATGCAGAAGGACCGGGAGGCGTGTCTCGCCTCCGGCATGAACGACTACGCCTCCAAGCCGATCCAGCCGCGCTTGCTCCGCGAGGTGATCGCCCGGAACGTCTCCGCCGCGGCGGAGAGAACCGGCGCGGGAGCCGAAGGGGAGAATCCGGCCGGCGCGACGGCCGGAATCCCGGTGTTCGACCGGGAGGGGATGATGGATCGGCTCGACGGCGATGAAGAGCTTTGCCTGGAAATCGTCGACGTCTTTCTTCAGGACACCCCCGAGCGCCTGGAGTCGCTCATTCGGGCCGCCCGGGACGCCGACGCCGCCACGGTGGAATACCTGGCCCACTCGATCAAGGGAGCGGCGGGGAACATCGGCGCCGAGCGAGTCTCCGACATCGCTTTCCGGATCGAGAAAGCGGGAAGCAGCGGCGACGTGGAAAATGTCGCCGACATGGTCGACCGCCTGGAGAACGAACTGCGCGACCTGAACGCCGCCCTCCACGCGGCGGGCATGGTTCCCTCCCCCGCCACGGGCGGCGAGTAAGGGTCGCTCCTCTCCGCCGCGTTCCCCTTCGTCCTGGAATCCCCCGCGTCACGGCGATAGAATCCGAACGGACGAGCCGCTCCCGGCCGGACCCGCACGGGCCGCGCCGGTGCACGGGGCGGCGTCCGGCGGTCCTCCGACGGGTCCGGGAGAGCGATCCGGACCGGGTTCCTTCGCGCCATGACCCAAAAGACCGATCCACAAAGGGACGACCCGGCCGACGACGCCCTGTTTCGCGAGCGTGTGCGGGAAGTCTCGGAGCAGTTCGACGTCGCCCTCGGCCGGCCGGACCGTGTGGCCGAGGCGTGCGCCGCCATCGCGGCCCTGCTTCCGAATCCGCCCCCTCCCCGTCGGCTCGGCTGGCTCCTCCCCCTCGTCCCCTTCCTCCATCGCCGGAGCGGCGAGATCGCCTGGCATCTCTTCGAACTTCTCGACGGCGCGGTCTTCCACGCCGCCGATCCGCTCCCCTTCCTCCGCGGCATGATCGACGCGCGGGAGGGCGCCCTCGCCCGTCGAGCTCTCGAGCGGACCGTGGAGCGGATAAGCGAAGGCGCCGCTCCGCCGGCACCGGAACTGCTGGACGGCCTGGCCGACCGGGTGGAGGAGGCCGATTCCCCCTTCGCCGACGGCGAATCGCTGGAGCGAATCGGCCGCATACTGGCGCGCCTCCCCGTCGCCGGCGGCGGCGATCCCGACAAGGCCGCGCTCGCCCTCTTCCTCCGCGGACCGAGCCGGAAAATCCGCCGTCTCGCCGCCCGCGTCCTCGACCGTGAGGGGAAACCGGCGGACGAGGAGACCGCCCGGACGCTCCTGGGGGCGGAGGCGGCCGCGTTTCTGCAGCCCTATCTCGCCTTCACACGCGCCTCCCACCGGGACCTGCTTCATATCGCGCCCGAGGGGAAAGGGCCGCCCCCCATTCTGGAATCCCTTCGCGGCGCCGAGGAGGCGTGCCGCCGCCCGCTCCTCCGGGAGGTGATCGCCGAACTCGGTTGGAGCCGGGTCAACCTCGGCCTGGAGGCGCGGCCGGTGATCGGCGTGAGCGTGGGAGGTTCCTTTCCGCTGATGGTGTCGCCGGCGGAAGCGAACCTCTTCGACGGTTGCGAGGGCGCGCGGCGCATCTCCGGGTTGATCCTGATTCTGGCTCACGGCGGCCGCCGGGACGGGCGCCGGCCCGCCCGAGAGGAAGCGGACCCTGTGGAGCGCTTCCGCTCCGTAAACCTGGCCCACGCCGAGGTCCTCGCCGACATCCTCGACGTAGCTCCCCTCACGCGGGAGAAGGTGCTCCGGATCCTCGAGAGAATGGACCGGATCGTCGAGGACTACGTCTACCTCTTCTCCGGCCACGACGAGGAGTGCGAGCGGCTCCCGGAGATCTACGCCGCCCTCCACGCCGCGGTGCTCGCGGAGACGGGCCGCGAACCGGACGGGCCCTCCCTGTCGGCGGAGACGACCCGGCTCGTGCAGAGCTTCGAAGAGCCCCGCTCCGCCGGCGAGGTCCGAACGCTCCACGGCCTGAAACGCTACCTCCACCAACGCGGCCTACGCTTCGGCTTCCGCCTCGTCGAGAAGGGGCGCGCCACGCACCGCACGGTGGACCTGGTGCTCGCGTCGCCCCGGCGCGTCTCCCGCGTCTTCCGCGTCATCCGCTACGCCGACTTCGATCCCGAGGAGAGGGACGAGCAAGGGCCGGAGCGGATTCCCTATCCGGTCCGTCTCGTGGCGGAGGGGTTCGGCCGCCAGGCGCTTCACGGACAGGAGAATCTTCCTGACGTAAAGGTTTTTCTCTACGGCAACGAGGTGCAGTACTACATCGCCTACGGCACCCATCCCGCCTTCCTCCGGATCGACTACGCGCCCCCCCACCGCGGCGGGATGATCGACCTGGAGTTTTACGGCGTAAGTAAAAACGAAATCGCCCAGCACCCGAACCCGTCGCTCGGCGCGCTCCGCCTCTTCTTCCGGCGGCTCGAATACGACGTGCGGATCGAGGAGACGCGGATCCACGCCCGCTACGACAAGGAACGGGCGGTGGACCTGGGGGACCTGTGCGGGAAGGCGGAGGCGCTCTTCCGTCTCGTCCCCTATCTGATGGAGCTGGATTGGGTGATCGGCTCTCTCGACCTCCCCGAAGAAGCGCGGCGGCGCGTGGCCGTGTCGTGGGCGGATTCCTTCGCGATCTGGGGCGTGCTCCCCCTGCGGGAGCTGCTGAGCCGGGATCGGACGGGCATCCTGGTCGGCGTCGAATCCGGTCCGGAGGGGGAGCGGGAGATCCTATGGGACGGGCGCGGCCCTTACCGGGACCGCTTCCGGGAGCCGCCGCCGGGGTGCGTCCTCTCCGGCATCCCGCGGGCGCTCGAATCCCTCGGCCTGGAGGCGACGCCGATCCCGGAGGAGGAGGCGGAGCGGCCGGTCGGACAGATCGGCCTGGAGAGCGCGCTCCTGGAACCGCTCCGGCGGGCCGTCGCCTGCGGCGAGATCGAGGAGCGCCTCGAGGCGTTCCGCCGTCGCCCCGAAACGCATTTCCGCCGCGAACACGAAACGGAGCGCTTCGCCCGGATCCTGGCGGACAAGGACCGCGTGGTGGCGGAAGCGGCGGACCTGGCGCGGCTCGTGGCGGACCTGGGGCGGACCCTTCGCTTCCGGACCACCGGCAGCCTGAACGGCTATGAGGTGCAGCGCGCCCGCCTCGCCCTCCGCGGCCCCTCACTCGAGATCTACGTGCTCCGCGACGGCGGCGGCGTTTCTCGTCTCGCTTTCTTCACCCGCGGACCGTGCCTCTTCCTCCATCGCGAAAAGGGGCGCGGGCAGTGGCGATCCAACGCGAGCACCGACCGCGCCGAGCTTCACCGCGTGCTGCGCTCCAACGATTATCCGGTGATCGACGAAGAAGCCGCCGGAAAGGACGACCGGGAAACGGCGGCGCGCAAGCGGGAACGATTCCGCGCGCCGAACCCGGCGAGGCGGCCGCGGCCGGCGCCGGGGGAGAGGGTTCTCGCGGGGCTGAGAGCGTCGCCGGGACGCGCCGCCGGGTTCGCCCTTTTCGGCGTGGAGGGGCGGGATCCGCGCGATCTGGACGGCGCGGTTCTGGTCGCCCCGACGGTGCGGCCCGAGGACAACACCTACCTCTACCACGCCGCGGCGATCGTCTCCACCGGCGGCGGCGCTCTCAGCCACGCCGGCCTGATCGCGATCCAGTTCCGCAAACCCGCGCTCATCATCTCCGGCGAGTGGGAACGGGACTCCGAAGAAGGCGCCGCGGCGCTCCGCTATCGAACGTTGGAGTTCGAAGACGAGTTCCGCGACGTGGAGGGATACCGCGCGGCGATCCGGCGGCGTGTCCGTGAGAGAAGCCATCTCCTCCGCGAGGGGGATCTGGTCGTGGTCGACGCCGAGGAGGGGACGTTGCGCGTGCTCGGCCGGGGGAGCGACGTGACGGCGCTGCACGAGAGCTTCCTCCGCTTCGGCGAGGCGTGCCGCCTGCTCTCCGGCGCGACCGACGAGGAGGAGATCCTCCGGCTCCGCGGCGATCGCCTCCGGGCGCGCCACGGCATCGAGAAGATCCTCGTCCGCCTGGAGGATCCCGCGCTCGCGCGGCACGCCGTGCAGGAACTCTTCCTGAACCGCGCCTTCCGAGGCGAGGGGGAAGGATCGGAGAGGGCCGCCCTTCTCGAAACGATCCTGGAGAACCGGAAGGCGGGCGCCGTGGCGCGGGAGGAGTTGGAACGGATCGCGCGGGAGATCCGGGAAAGACACGACGCCTTCCAGGACTACGCGCTCCACCGGATCCCCGCGGCGCGCTCCGCCTTCGAGGCGCTCGGCCTCCGCCTCGACCTGCTCGCCCTCCGCGCGACCCTGGAGGACACCGGCGGCGCGCACCGACTTCTCGGCGCCGAACTCCCGCCGGAGAGAATCGACCCCGAACCGGTGGACCGCGCCGTGCGGAACCGGCTGGCCGAGCTGCGCCGCGATTGGATCGGACGCGTCGACGAGATGGAGCGCGCGCCGGACCACCGCGTAGGGCTCCGCCACGCGCTGCGCAAGCTCGCCCGGATCGACCGCGTGCTCGGCGTCCCGCCGGAGGAGAGCGAGCGATTCGAAAGGATCGCCGCGCGGGTCGACGAGGAAGACCGGCGAACGAGGGACCGACTCCGGGAGAGGCACGTGCTCCGCCCCGCCGACGGCGGTTTCCCCCTCTCTCCCCTCTTCGGATGGAAGGCGGCGAACCTGGCGGAGATGGAGCTGCTTCTCGGCGCCGCCGTCGTCCCCCCCTGGTTCGCCGTGACGGACAGCGCCTTCCGCGAAGCCCTCGAGTCCCCTCTCGGCCCGGCGGCGGACCGGGTGAGGGGGATCACCGGCAGGCCCTCCACGCTTCGCGAGGCGATCGAATCGGTGTCGGAGCGGGAGGATTTGGACCGAACCGATCGGTCCCGGCTGATCCGCTCCCTCTGGGAGGAGGTGGAGCTCCCGCGCGATCTCGCGCGAGAGGTGACGGAGGCGTACCGTTCGCTCTTCGCGGATGAGGCGTCCGGCGAGGGATCCCTCCCGTACGTCGCGATCCGTTCCTCCGCCCTCGAGGAGGACGCCGAGACGGCCGCCCGCGCGGGCGAGTTCGAGACCTTCCTCTTCGTGCGCGGCGGGCGCCCTCTCCTTTTACATCTCAAACGAGCTTGGAGCGGGCTCTGGACGGAGAGGGCGATCCACAACCGGTCGGTGCTCGAAATCGGGTTGGACCGGATCGGCGGCGGCGTGATCGTGCAAAGGATCGTCCGCTCCCGGGTATCCGGCGTGCTGCAGACGGTGAACGCGGCGGAGAGAAAGATGGGCGAGATGGTGATCGACGCCGGGCTCGGTCTCGGCGAAGGGATCGTCTCCGGCACGGTCGGCGCGGACCGGATCACCGTCGCCAAGGAAGAGGACCTCCAAACCGGAACGCTCCGTTTCCGCTATCGCACCGGAGACAAGCGGGAACAAATCGTCTTCGACCGCGCCGCCGGAGAGGGGACCGTCCGCACCGAGACGCTCTACCACCAGCGTTTCCGCCCGGCGCTGGAGTACGTGGAGCTGTGCGAGCTGGTGCGCACCGCGGACCGGCTCGAATCGGCCTACGGTTATCCCCTCGACATCGAGTTCGGCATCGAGGAGACGCGGCTCTGGATCCTGCAGGCCCGTCCGGTGGTCACCTTCCTCGAAACGTTGCGGGGAACGCTGCTAGGCCGCCCGCTCGCCCCTCCGCCCCCCTCGGACCGGAAGGAGAAGTCGCCATGATCGAAAGAGAGGACTCCCTCGCCTATCACGCCCAGGGGAGACCGGGCAAAATCGAGCTGCGCCCCACCAAGCCGTGCCTTTCGCCGCGTGAGTTGAGGCTCGCCTATCTTCCCGGCGCCTCCTTCCCCTCCGAGGAGATCGCCCGGGAGAGGGGGCTGGCCTTCCGCTACACCTCGCGCGGGAACCTGGTCGGCGTGATCTCCAACGGATCGGCGGTCCCCGGGCTGGGGGACGTGGGCCCCGAGGCGGCGAAGCCGATGCTGGAAGGGATGGCGGTCCTCTTCAAACGGCTCGCCGACATCGACGTGTTCGATCTCGAGCTGGATACGAGCGACCCGGACCGTTTCATCGAGACGGTGCGCCTCTGCGCGCCCACATTCGGCGGCATCAACCTGAAGGACATCCGCGCGCCGGAGGGGCTTTATATTTACGACAAGCTGAGCGAGAGCCTGGACATTCCCGTCTTCCACGAGAACCTGTACAGCAACGCGGTGGTCGCCGTCGCCGCGCTCCGAAACGCCCTCGACCTGGTGGAGAAAAGGGTCGACGGGGTGCGGGTGGTGATCTGCGGCGCCGGCACGGTGGGGACCGGATGCGCCCGGCTTCTCCTTCGACTCGGCGTGCTCCCCGAGAACCTGCTCGTCTACGACGAGCGGGGGCTGATCCGGCCGGACCGGAAGGACCTGCACGATTACCAGCGCGCCTACGCCCGGGAGGACACCGCGCGGGATCTCGCCGCGGGACTGGACGGGGCGGACGTGTTCGTCGGCGCCTCGGCGGCGGGCGTGCTCGACCAGGACATGATCCGGAGCATGAACCGCTTCCCCGTCGTTTTCGCCCTCGCCACGCCGGAGCCGGAGATCGGTTACGAGGAGGCGCGCGCGAGCCGCCGGGACCTGATCTTCGCCACCGCGCTCGACAGCCACCCCAACGCGGTGGTGGACCTGCTCAGCTTCCCCTACATCTTCCGGGGGGCGCTGGACGTGCAGGCGACGCGGATCACCGAGGGGATGATGCTCGCCGCCGCCGGCGCCCTCGCCGACCTGGCCCGGGAGGACGTGGTGGAAGAGGTGGAGCGGGCCTACGGCCGCGAGCGGTTCAGCTTCGGGCCGGAATATCTTTTGCCTAAACTGATCGACCCGCGCGTGCTGGTGCGCGAGTCCGCCGCGGTGGCGCGGTGCGCCGTCGAGGAGGGAGTGGCCCGCCTTCCGGTGGAGATGGAGGCGTATCAGGAGAGCCTGACCGTTCGCTTCGGCACGGGGCGGGAGACGCTCCGGGGGCTCATGATGCGGGCGCGCCGGAGCGGCCGCCGGGTGGTCTTCACCGACGGCGCCGACGAGGCGGTGCTCCGCGCCTGCGCCATCCTCACCGACGAGGGGATCGTCCGGCCGATCCTGCTCGGCCGCGAGGAGGAGGTGCGCGCCGCCGCGGAACGGGTCCGCGTCGACCTGGGAGGCGCCCGCGTGATCGACCCCGCGAAGAGCGGGCGCGCCGACGCCTACGCGGAGGCTTACTTCGCGATGCGCGGGAGGCGCGGCGTGGTGCGCGCCGTCGCGGAGAGGCGCGTCGCCCGAGAGGAGATCTTCGCGGCGATGATGCTGCACGGCGGCGACGCGGACCTGATGATGGTCGGCTCGCCCCCCGGCGCGGATCCTCTCCAGGCGATCCGGGAGGTGATCGGTCCCGCCGAGGCGATCCGCAAGATCTCCGGCCTGCACGTGGTTCTTCTGCCGAAGAGGATCTGGTTCCTCGCCGATTGCGCGGTGAACCCGGATCCGACCGCCGAGGATCTGGCGGAGACGGCGCTCCTCGCGGCGCGAACCGCCCGCTCCCTCGGCGTGGAGCCGGCGGTGGCGCTCCTCTCCCTCTCCAACTTCGGCGCGGTCGATCACGAGTCGGCGCGGCGGGCGCGGCGGGCGGCGGAGATCGCCAAGGAGCGCGCGCCCGGGCTCGCGCTGGACGGGGAGATGCAGCTCGCCGTCGCCGTGGACGGCCGCCTCCGCCGGGAGCAGTTCCCCTTCTCCACGTTGGAGGGGGACGCGAACGTGCTCGTCTTTCCGGATCTGCAGTCGGGGCGCCTCGCCCTCCACTTGCTGCAACACCTCGGCGACGCGGTCTCCATCGGGCCGCTCCTTCTCGGCACGCGCCTCCCCGCGCACATCCTCCCGGAACGACCGACGGTGGAGGACGTGGTCAACCTGACCACGCTCGCGGTGGTCGAGGCGATGGGGGAAACGGCGGGGGAGTGAAAAAATACTTCGGGGACAGGGAAAAGGAAGAGAAAAGCTCACGAGCGGAAAATGGACCGCGCTTCTGATCGGATCGGCCCTGTTCCTGTTCTCCGGATGCGGGGAGAATACATACTCTGCGATGTAAAGTATCCGGGCTTCCTGTCCCTAAACGGGATTTCCCGGATCACGTTCGGCTCGAAGAGCAACTACGAACCGTTCCGTATAGGCAGCCTCTGTTTGGAAGCCCCCGATCGCCTCCCGGCCGAGAGAAACGGCCCGCCTCTCCGTAAAAACAATAAAAGCCGACTCCCATTCGAAAGAGAACGGCCCCGGCGGGGAGGCCGGGGCCGCGGGATCGATCTCGCGTCGCCGCGCCCCGCTAGGGAACGCGCGTGGTGACGTTGAAGGTGATGGTGTCCCCCTTGAGCGGGCCGATCACTCCCTTCTTATAGGCGCTCCCGTCCCACCGATAGACGCGGAGCTCTTTCTGATCGTCCGAGGCGACCACCAGATCGTCGCGGCCGTCGCCGTCCAGATCGGAGGCGAAGGTGGCGTGCTCGAAGCCGGAGGTCCCGCGCGCCACGAGGCGGCGGCTCCACTCGTCACCGCCGTCCGGGGCGGGAGGATCGAGCCGCCAGATCCCTTCGCTTTTGGTGGAGGCGATCAGCTCGCGCGCGCCGTCGCCGTCGGTGTCCGCCCAAACGAGGAAACGGCAGAGGTTGCCGGGGAGGCCGGCGATGTCGGTGAAACGGACCGCGCCGCGGGCGAAGCGGTAGAGGCGGATCCGCGTGGAGTCTCCCTGCTCGGCGCCTCCGATCTTCTCCCCTTCCAGCGCCGCGAAGAGAACCGGGCGCTCCTCGCCGTCCGGCGTGACGCAGAGGATCTCCTTCACGTGCCGCGTCGGGAGTTCGGCGACCACGCTCCGCACCCATCCCCCCTTCTCGTAGTCGTAGCGGTCGATCCGCCCCGGCTGTTCCGATCCGTCCAGCTTGTTCGGCAGGCTGGGGGTGGAAAAAACCTCGGCGCGGCCGTCGCCGTCCACGTCCCCCGTTTCGATCTCGTGGACGAAAGTATTCCCCTCTCGGTACAGCTCCTCGGCGACCCACCCGCCGCCCACGCGGCGCATCACGGCGACCACGCCCTGGTCGTGCGTGGCGATCGCGATCTCATCCGCGCCGTCGCCGTCGACGTCGGCGACCTCGAAGTCGCGGAGACGATCGTATTCGCCTCCGAAGGTGGGATTCCAGAGCGACTCCCCGGTCCAACCGTCCGCGCCGCGCCGCCAGATCTTCAGATGCGCGCCGACGGCGCCGATGGTGAGTATTCCCGGTTCCCCCTCGGGCGGCGCATACCACATCGCTTTGTGGAAGACGTTGCTCTCCGGGTCCTCGACCACCTCTTCGTCCCAGCCGTTCGCGCCGCGCGTGAGGATCACCATGCGGGCCGGGCCGGGAACGGCGTGGTTTTTGCCGTCCTTCCCGCGCTCCTGAATGAACTGCGCCTGGGCCAGATAGACGGTCGCGCCGGGAAGGGCCGCCGCCGTGGGCGCGGCCGCCTCGATCTTCTTCCCCTCTCCCTCGCCCCCTCCGCCGCCGCAGCCGGCGAGCATCGCCGCGGAGAACGCGAGCGCCGCCGCCGCGCCCGCCGCGATAAGGATTCGTCGAGTCGCCATGATCCGGGACCTCCCTCCGCCCGACGGCGGATCCTTCCTATACCAAGTAAAATTGCGGACGTTTCGGCGCCGCGCCGGGCCGGTCTTTTCTCCGGCCGGTCAACCACCGCCCATCGGCGTGGCGATTTCCAAACGGTCCCCCGGTTCGACGACGGTGACTTCATAACGATCCCGGGGCACCGGCTCGCCGTTCCTCTCCACCAAGACCCAGCGTGGCCCGATCTCCATCTCGGCGAGAAGGCGGAGAAGAGGGAGAGGCCCGCCGACGGGTCGCCTCTCGCCGTTCACCGTGATCTCAGCCATGGAGCGCCTCCTCCCAATCCTTCCAAACCGGGTCGAGCCCCAGCTCGCGCAACCGGTCCGCCACCTCGGCGGGGGACCGGGAGTCGTCCACCTCGAACTGCCCCTCCGCCTCGTCCGGGTGGAGGTACCCGCCCGGCTCGGTGCGGGAGCCGGCGCTCATCTGCGTGGCGCCGATCCGGGCGAGCCCGTCCCGAAGGCGCGGGCGCTCCCGCGTGGAAACCACCAGGCCGGCGTCCGGAAGAAAAAGACGGAGCGCGGCAAGCATCTGGGTCAGCTCCCGATCACCGACCGGGAAGGGGGGAACGAAATGTCCCGCCGCCTCGCGGATCCGGGGAAAGCTGATGCTGACGTGTGTTTTCCAGTAGCGCCGGGTCAGATAGGAGGCGTGGAGGGCGAGCCGGAACATCTCTTCCCGCCAGGGGGCGAGGCCGAGAAGGGCGCCCAGATTCACCCGGCGGATCCCCGCCTCGGCGGCGCGGGAGAGCGCCTCCAGCCGGTTGTCGTAGTCCGATTTCGGGCCGCGGGGGTGATACTCCCCGTAACGATCCCGGTCGTAGGTTTCCTGATAAAGGGTCACTCCGTCGGCGCCGGCGGCCACGATGCGCCCGTATCCGGCCGAGTCGAGAGGCTCCACCTCGATCGACACCGAGGGGAAACGGCGGCGGGCGCGGCGCACCCCGTCCTCCAGATAATCGAGAGGGATCTTCTTGGGGTGTTCGCCGGTGACGAGCAGCACGTGACGGAATCCGAGGCGGGCGAGAAAGCCGAGCCCCTCGTCGATCTCCCCAGGGGAGAGAGTGGAACGCTTCACGTCCAAATCGGCGCGGAATCCGCAGTAGGTGCAGACGTTCACGCATTCATTGGAGAGATAGAGGGGCGCGTAGAGAAGAATGGTCCGGCCGAAGCGGCGCGCCGTGAGCGCCGCCGAGGCGCGCGCCGTCTCCTCCAGAAGCTCCGCCGCCGCGGGAGAGAGGAGCGCCGCCAAGTCGCGCAGGTCCCGCCGCTCCCGTCGGAGCGCGGCGCGCACCTCCGCGGCGGTCGCCCCCTCGGAACGGGCGAGGAGATCGCGTAGGGGAAGGGCGCGGAGCGCCCCGGCGAGCTCGGTCATGACTCTCCTAGAAAACCGGTGAGGGGCGAGGAGGCTTCGGCGTCGCGTCGCTCCGGCGGCGCGCCGGCGCGGAAGGCGATCCGCCCCGCCTCGACGCCGAGCCGGAAGGCGGCGGCCATGGCGACCGGGTCCTCGGCGGTGGCGATGGCGGTGTTCACGAGCACCGCGTCGGCGCCCATCTCCAGACACTCGGCGGCGTGAGAGGGAGCGCCCAGGCCGGCGTCCACCACCACCGGGACGGTGGATTCCGCGATGATGATCTCGATCGATTCCCGGGTCCTCAACCCCCGGTTGGTGCCGATGGCCGAGCCGAGGGGCATCACCGTCGCCGTCCCCGCCTCGATCAGCCGCCGCGCCAGCACCGGGTCGGCGTGGATGTAGGGGAGAACGGTGAAGCCCTCCTTCACCAGGATCTCCGCCGCCCGCAGGGTTTCTATGGGGTCCGGCAGGAGGTGCATCGGGTGGGGAGTGACCTCCAGCTTGATCCAATCCGAGATCCCCCCCGCCCGCGCGAGACGGGCGAGACGGACCGCCTCCTCCGCGTCCCGGGCACCGGATGTGTTCGGGAGGATCAGCGCGCGGTCGGGATCGAGATGGTCGAGCAGGTTTCCCGCCGGCGCCCCCTTCTCCACCCGCCGGAGGGCGACCGTGACGATCTCGGAGCCGCTCGCCTCGACGGCGCGGGCCATGATTTCGAGGGACGGGAACTTGCCGGTCCCGAGCAGAAGCCGGGAACCGAAGCTCCTTCCGGCGATGACCAGAGGATCCTTCGTATGGGACAAGACGGGTTTCCCCCTTTGTGCGTGCAGCCTCCCCCGACTAGGAGTATAGGAAGCGGCCGGAGAGCGTGTCAAACCGGGGCTGATTCCGGCACGGCCGGATCAGGCCGGAGGGGGCGGTTCCAGCGCGGCGAGACGGCTCTTTCCCCCCGCGGCGACGAGGAGGAGTTTCTCCCCGCGGCGTAGCTTCTTGATCTCCGCCTCCCGCCGGAGCGCGGCCCGCCGGCCCAGCCCCCCCTCGCGCCAGAGGAGCCGCACCGGCAGTCGCCCCCGGGTGTAGCGCGCCCCCTTCCCCCGGTTGTGGGCGATCACCCGGGCGCGAACCGAACGCGCGATACCCGTATACAGAGTCCCGTCCGCGCACTCCACGATGTACACGGACCAGGAACGGTCCTCCTTCTCCTCTCTCTTCTCGTTCATATTTTTCATTCTACGCCGCCGCCCGTCGTTGGCAACCGAATGCGACATCCTTATGATAGAGAGCGATTCCGCGCCGGAGTGGCGCGGGGGGAATCGGGGGCATTGATGGATCGAAAGAGACGTGCCGGCGCGGAGCACCCTTTCCGCTTCCTCTTCATCGGAAGCCGGGAGACGAGCGGCGAAGGGCGCTTCGCGGCGGCGCTGGAAGGGGCGCTCCGTGGAGGCGCCGACGCCTTTCTTCTCCGCGAGAAAAGGATGGCCGGCGGCCCGCTCCTCAGGCTCGCCCTCGCCTCCGCCCCGGCGGTCCGCGCGGCCGGCGCCCTCTTTCTCCTCTCCGACAGGATCGACGTGGCGATCGCCGCGGGAGCGGACGGGGTGCAGCTCCCGGAGAACGGATTCACGCCGGGGGAAGCACGCTCCCTCGTCGGCCCGGACCGTCTGATCGGGCGAAGCGTTCACGACGAGGCGGGCGCGCGGGAGGCGGAGAGGGCGGGCGCCGATTTCCTCCTCGTCGGCCCCGTCTTCCCCACGCCGGGAAAGGAACGCTTCGCCCTCGGGCCGGAACGCGCGGCCGCGATCCGCCGCGCCGTCCGGATCCCCGCGGCGGCGGTCGGGGGGATCGATCCGCAATGCGCGGGCCGAGTCCGCGCCGCCGGATTCGAAGCGATCGCGGTGATCCGCGCCGTCGCCTCGGCGGCCGACCCCGAGCGCGCCGCCGCGGAGACGCTGCGCGCCTTCGTCGAGGGACGGGCTTGAGCGCCCGGCGCCGCTCCTCCGTCGCCTCGCGGAGCGAGGAACGCCGCTCCCGGCGGAGGGTCGCGCGGATCGCACTCGTCTTCGCCCTCGCGGCGATTCTCTTCTCGCCCGTCGCCTACCTCACCCTCCCCCTCTACGACGTGGACTCCTTGCGGGACCGAAATCCGGAGACGACCGCGCTCATGCGGCTCCGCGCCGAAGAGGCCCTCGATGAGGGCCATCCCTTCCGCCAGGAACGGCACTGGGTTCCCCTGGACCGGATCAGCGTCCATCTCCGGAACGCGGTGATCGTCAACGAAGACGCCACCTTCTACGAACACTCCGGCTTCGACGCGCACGAGATCCGCGAATCGATCCGCAAGAACTGGAAGGAGCGGCGCTTCGCGCGCGGGGCGAGCACCATCTCCCAACAGCTCGTGAAGAACCTCTACCTCGGCACCGAAAAGAGTCTCCGGCGAAAGACGGTGGAAGCCTTCACCACGTGGCGGCTGGAACGCGCCCTGGAAAAGGACCGCATCCTCGAGATCTACCTGAACGTGATCGAGTGGGGGGACGGCGTCTTCGGCGCCGAGGCGGCGGCGCGCCGGTACTTCGACGTGAGCGCCGCCGGGTTGAATCCACGGCAGGCGGCGCTCCTCGCTTCCGCCATCCCCTCGCCGCGCAGGCTCGACCCGGCCCGGCCCGGTCCCTACCTCCGCAAGCAGGCGACGATCACCCTGGAGAGGATGCGCGCCCGCGGGATGATCAACGAGGAAACCTACGCGCGCTGGGCCGGCGCGAACGATTGAAATCGCGACTTTCGAGAATAAAACAAAAAAACGGAGAGGGCCGGAACGGGTCAGATGCCGAGGTGGATCCTCTTGGCGAGCATCTCCGGCAACCCCGCGTCGAGAATCTTGCGCGAGGCGGTCTCCCGGTCGTAATCGCCGCGGACGATCCTCAGCTCCAGCGTGGCGTTGTCGTAGATCCCGAAGGAGAAACGGGGATCCCGGTCGCGCGGTTGCCCCACCGATCCGACGTTGATGATGAAGCGCCCTCCCTCGGGGAGGGTGACGGCGCCGTCGACGATCTCGACCGGTCCCCCGTCCCCCTCGCGGAAAACGGCCGGCACGTGGGAATGGCCGAGAAAGCAAACAGGCTCCTCGAAGGCGTGGAACGCCTCTTCCGCCAGCTCCTGATCGACCACGTAGATCCAGCTCGCCGCCTGGAAGGGAGAGGCGTGCACGGCCAGGAACTCCTCGCCGTGAAACTTGAGGGGTAAAGCACGGAGCCACTCGGCGTTTTCATCGCTCAGGTGGCGGCGGGTCCAATGCACGGCGGCCCGGGCGTGGGCGTTGAACCGCTCGATGGATGTGGTCCCGATCACCGCGGCGTCGTGGTTGCCAAGCACGGCGTGATTCGCGCGCTCCCGTATCCGATTCACGCACCCGTCCGGATCCGCGCCGTAGCCGACGATGTCGCCGAGGCAGACCACCTGATCGACCTTCTCGCGGCCGATCGCCTCGAAGGCCGCTTCAAGCGCCTCCAGGTTGCCGTGTATGTCACTCAAAAAAGCGATGCGCATCCGACCACCCATTCTCCAACGATTGATGTCTTCAGGCTAACCGATGCCCGGCGCCGGATCAATCTCCTTTTCCCCTTCCTCCAGCGGATCAAGACCCGTGCGGGTGAGCGTCCATCGGAGCACCCTGTCGCGATCCCCTTCCGCCCACCAGAGGAGGAGCTCCGCCGTCGGCAAGCCCGATGCGACGGCGAAGAGGAGCGCCCGCTCGTCGCGGTCCAACCGCGCTTCGAGCACGCCCGGCCGGAGGTCCACCACGCGCGTCTTCCCCTTCGTCGTGCGTTCCACCGGGACCTCGGAACGCGACAGAAAATCGGCGACGCGGCGCTCCAGGCGATCGAGGTCTTCGCCGTCGGGCGGGCGCGCCTCGTACTCCATCCGGTAGGCGATGGAATCGAGGGCGCGGCTCCGTAGGGGCGCCTCGCGTCCGTGAAAGAAGCGGAGGCCGTGCGGCAACTGGGCGTTCAGGAGACGCTCCGCATCGGCCGGGACGAACGGCTCGTGGAGGAACACGTCCATCAATTCGGCGCGGCCGCCCACGCCCACCGGCAGGGCGGGGCCGAAGGCGATTCGCGCGTGGGGATGGAAACCGAGGGAGTAGGCGATGGGGAGGTCGGTTCTCCGAAGGGCGAGCCGTATCGCGCGCCCCGTTTCGAGGTGAGAGAGAAAGCGCCATTCGGCCAGCTTGGTGAAACGGAAGCGAAGGCGATGCTTCGCCTCGCGCGTTTCCGGAGACGCGCCCTCGTCCGGCGGCGGCGGCGCGGCGGCGGGACTCTCCGGCCTCCGCCGGATCACGCGGAGTTCGTCGCCGCAGAGAGAGCAGTTCCGGCACCCCTCGTCGCAAACCGGCGTGGTCTTCCCCTCCAGCGAGCGCCGCCTTTCGCGCAGGAGGAACTCCCGGCCCGGTCCCGCGTCGATCCGGTCCCAGGGGAGCGGTTCCGCCTCGTCCCTCTCCCTCAGGTAGTCGTCGGCGTCGACACCACAGGCGAGGAACGCGCCTTCCCAAGCCCGGGGGTCGAAGCACTCGCTCCACTCGTCGAACCGTACTCCCTCTCGAAACAGCCGCTCGATCACCGGCGCGAGACGGCGGTCCCCGCGCGCCAGAATGCCCTCGACGCGGGTCTGCGGCGCGTCGTGGAAGCGGACCGTCAGGTTGCGGTTCCGAGGGAGGGCGCGGCGGATGCGCTCCTGTTTGCGCGCCGTCTCCTCGGGACGGTCCTGCCGCTCCCATTGGAACGGCGTGTGGGGCTTGGGGACGAGCGTGGAGACGCTCACGTTCAGCCGGAAGCGCCGTCCCGCCCCCTCGCGGCCCACATTCCAAACTTCATGAATTAAGGATACGATCCCGTCCAGGTCCTCCTCGGTCTCGGTGGGGAGGCCGATCAGGAAATAGAGCTTGAGCAGGTCCCAGCCGCCGCGCACGGCGAGACGCGCCGCCTCCACCACGTCCCCCCGCTCGATCCCCTTGTTGATCAGGCGGAGCATTCTCTCCGTTCCCGCCTCGGGGGCGAGCGTGAAACCGGTCTTGCCGAGCCGCGCAGCCTCGGCGATCAGTTCGCCCGTGAGCGTCGCGACGCGAAGCGAGGGGAGCTGGATCCCCGTGTGACAACCGGCGAGCCGCCGATCCAGATCGCGCACCAGTTCGACGATCTCCCCGTGATCGCCCGTGGAGAGAGAGGCGAGACTGATGTCCTCGTGTCCCGTCGCGCGCAGCGCGCGGAGCGCCCACTCGGCGATCGACGCCGCCGGCCTCTCCCTGAGGGGACGGTAGATCATCCCGGCCTGGCAGAAACGGCAACCGACGCCGCATCCCCGGGCGATTTCGGCGTAGACGCGGTCGTGCACCGGTTGGAGCGCCGGAACCGCCGGCCGCTCCGGCGGCGGGTGCTCTTCCAGGTCCGCGACGACGGCGCGGCGCACCGTCCGTCCCTCCACCGCCTCGACGCGCCCGCGCGAATCGAAGCGGACCGGGTGCCGCTCCGGGGCGTAGACCCCCTCGATTCGATCGAGCCGGTCGATCAGTTCCCCCTTCGTTCCCCCTCCGGCGCGCTTCCACTCCCGCACCGCCTCGGAGATTCGCGGCGCCGCCTCCTCGCCGTCGCCGAGAACGAAAAGATCGAAGAAAGGGGCGAGGGGCTCCGGATTCATCGCGCAGGGCCCTCCCCCGACGACGAGGGGGAGCGGATCGGTCCGATCGGCGGCGCGGATCGGCAACCCCGCGAGATCGATCGCGGCGACGGCGGTGACGTAGGAGAGTTCGAACTGAAGGGTAATCCCGAGCAGATCCCCCTCACGAACGGGTCGGTAGGAGGGGAGGGTGAAGAGGGGCACACCGGCGGCGCGCATCGCCCTCTCCATGTCCGGCCAGGGGGAGAAGGCGCGCTCCGCGGCGCACCACTCCGGTCCGTTCAGGGCGCTGTGAAGCAGCTCCGTTCCGTAGTGGGACCAGCCGGACTCGGCGACGTCCGGGAAGAGAAGCGTCCAGAACACCTCCGCTTTTCCCGGGTCCCGGAAGGCGCCGCCGAGGAGGGGCGGGAGATAGCGACTCGGCCGGGAGACCCCGGAGAGGAGCCGGAACACTTCGTGTTTCAATGTTCTCATTCCCCTGTTCCCTTCGCGCCGACGGCGCGCGTCCACTCCCGAAGGCGCCTCTCCGCGGCGGGGTCCCGCTCCGCCCCTTCCCAGGGGAAGCCCGCGCCCGCCGGCCGGTCGGTGAAGAGGGTCTCCTCCAAGTCGATCCCCGCCTCGGCGGCGGCGCGCCGCCAGGGAAGCCCTTCGGCGAGGCGCTCCAGGAAAAGCCCCGCCTCCTCACCCGTCCGGGCGAGCAAGCCTTCCATATAGACTTCCTTCGGCGCAGGCGCCTTGACCGGGAAACCGGCGAGCCGGGAGCGGAGCCGGGCGAGAATCGCCCGCATCGACTCGGGCCGCGTCATGGCGCTCCACTGGAAAGGGGTGCGCGGCTTGGGGACGAAAGGATGAAGCGAGACCGCGATCTCCCCGCCGCCGGCGGCTCGGAAACGGCTCGCGATGATCCGAACCAGGGGAGCGATCGCCTCGCGGTCCTCCTCGGTCTCGGTCGGCAACCCGACCATGAAATAGAGACGGAGGGAACGAAACCCGGCGCGGGCCGCGCGATCGACGCCGGCGAGGATCTCCTCCTCCGAGGGGGGGCGGCCGATGACGCGCCGGAGACGGTCCGTCGCCGCCTCCGGCGCGACGGTCAGGGTGCGGAGCCCGCTCTCCCGAAGCCGGCGGAGCGCCCCCTCGCCTGTTCTCTCCACACGCAGCGACGAGACGGTGACCAGGAAGCCCCGGTCCGCCAATGCATCGATCATCCGATCCGCGCCGGGGTGGTCGAAAAAAGCGGCGCTCACCAAACCGATCCGGCGGAGCGGCGCCCTCCCCCGTTTCCGATCCTCGGCGGCGTAGCGATCGGCGAGGGCGACGACACGCTCCGCGGGCACGGTGCGGTACTCCGGCGAGAGGGCGCGCATGGAACAGTAACGGCAGCCCCGCGGACAACCGCGGCTGATCTCCACGAGAAGGGTGTCGCGAAACTCGGCGCGAGGAGTCAGGATCGACGTCGCCGGCGGGTCCTCGGTGAAGCGGCCGTAGGCGCGGCGCGGCGCGCCCCCGCCACCGGGAAGGATCGCCGGCGCGTAAACGCCGGGGACGCGCGCCGCCCTCTCCAGATGGTCCCGGCGCGGCGCGGCGCGGTCCTCCCGCAGAAGATCGAGGTACTCCGGAAAAAGCTCCTCTCCCTCGCCGAGAAAAAAAAGATCGACGAAGGGACGGAGGGGCTCCGGGTTGAGGAAGGTGATCGCGCCCCCCACGGCGACGAGCGGGGCGCGCTCGTCCCTCTCCTCCCGGCGGAGGGGGAGACCCGCGGCGCGAAGCGTGCGAAGAAGATGAACGTAGTCGTTCTCGAAGCTGACCGAGAAGGCGAGAAGGTGGGCGTCCGCGGCGGGGCGGTCGCCGTCCAGCGTGCGAAGCGGCGCGCCCTCTCCTTCGGGCGCGAAGAGACGATCCGCCTCGACCAGTTCCGACGCCCGCGCACGGGCGAGGATCGACTGGTACCCCAGGTTCGACATCCCCACGCCGTAACGATTCGGATAGGCGAAGACGACCCGCAGATCGCCGCTCCGGTATTCCGCGCCGCCGTAGATCCTTTCGTCATTCAGGATCGCCCGCCGGTCCGCGTCTCCCCTCCCGCGCCGCTCCTTCGCCATGATCCCCCCGTTTTGCGCGGCCCGCGCCCTCCGCCGGCCGCCTCCTGATTCTAAGTCGAGACCGCCGGGGATGCAATGAAGGGGGGCGCGGAATCGCCTGAAAATCCTTCGGTTGCGCCCTTCTCCACGGTTGCGTCCGCGCGCCGGCTGGCCTAGTCTGTAAGCGGGGCGCGGTGTCGGCTCCGAACACCGCCCAACCGCGGAGGGAGAAAAATGCGGAACGGCCCGATCGACGTGGTGCTGGCGGTCACCTACCGCTGCAACGCCCGCTGCATCATGTGCAGCATCTGGAAGCACCCATCCACCGACGACCTCCGCCCGGAGGAGTACCGTTTTCTCCCGGATTCACTTCGTTACGTGAACCTCTCCGGCGGCGAGCCCTTCCTGCGCGACGACCTCCCGGAGATCGTTCGCGTCGTGAAGGAGAGGGTGCCGCGCGCCAAAACGATCATCTCCACCAACGGGTTCCTCACCGGCCGGATCGCGGAGAGGATGCCGGAGATCCTGAAGGCCGACCCGTCCATCGGCGTGGGGATTTCCATCGACGGGATGGGCGCGACCCACGATCGGGTGCGCGGCATCCCGGGCGGTTTCGACAAGTGCATGAATACGTTGGAAACGCTGAAGTCCCTCGGCATGACCAACCTCCGCCTCGCCTTCACGGTGGTGCGGGAGAACGTGGAGGAGCTGGGCGCGGTGTACGCCCTGACGAAGAAGCTGGGGATCCAGTTCACGCTCGCGGTGGCGCAGGACTCGCCCCACTACTTCCGCGCCGACGAGGACCACAGCGTCCACGCCGACAAGCTGCGGGAGCACCTCGGCCCCCTCGCGGAGGACCTGCTCCGATCGGCCGGCCCCAAGAACTGGCTTCGCGCCTTCTTCGCGCACGGCCTCTTCCGCTACGCCGCCGGCGCCGGCCGCCCATTCGTCTGCAACGCCGGATCGGACTTCTTCTTCGTCGGACCCAACGGGAACATTTATCCCTGTAATATTCTGGACGACGTGATGGGGAACGTGCGCGAGTCCTCCTTCGACGAGATCTGGAACTCCGAAAGGGCCGAGACGATCCGGCGAAAGGTGCGCGCCTGCGACCTCCGCTGCTGGATGATCTGCACCGCCCGGGCGGATATGAAGCGGAACGCGCCCCGCGTGCTCTCCTGGATCGCCCGGAACAAGGCGGCCGCCCACGCCGGGCGCTTCCACCTCCGGCTGCCGGAAGGGGAGAAAGGATGATCTTCGAGCAGCTGCGCGTCGGCGGCGACCGGAACTTCGCCTATCTCGTCGGCGACCGGAAAGGGGGGCGCGCGATCGCGGTCGATCCTTCCTTCGATCCGGAGATGGTGCTCGGGCGCGCCGCCGCGCACGATCTGACGGTGGAAGCGATCGCCTGCACCCACTCCCACTACGACCACACCAACGGGAACGACGCGGTCCGCGCCGCCACGGGGGCGGAGGTGTGGCTCTTCGGTACGGGCGCCGGGCCGGGCGAGAGGGGACTCGTGGACGGGGAGACGATCCTCGTCGGCGAACTCCGGATCCGCGTGATCCACACGCCGGGACACACGCCGGACGCGGTCTGCTACCTCGTCGGCGGGAAGCTCCTCACCGGCGACACCCTCTTCGTCGGCAAGGTCGGGGGGACCGGCTTCGGCGAGGACGCCCGCGAGCAGTACGACGGTTTACACGAGAAGCTGCTGGTCCTCCCCGACGAGACCGAGGTGTGGCCGGGGCACGACTACGGCGTCCGCCCCTCCTCCACCATCGGCGAGGAACGGCGGAGCAATCCCTTCCTCCTCCAGACGGACTTCGAGTCCTTTCTTCACCTCAAAAAGAATTGGGCGGAGTACAAGAGGGATCACGGGATCGCCTGACGGCGCTATCCGGAAAACCGGTATCGCCGGGCGCGATCGGTCCGTGAAACGTTCCTGCGCCTCGGCCGCCCCCTTGGCGCCGCAGCCCCTTGGCGCTACAATCCCCATCGAGGAGGGCGCGCGATGCCGACCGAACCGACCCGCGAACTGGAGACATTCGAGAACCCGAACCCGGAGAGGGATTACCGGATTCATTTCGACTGCCCCGAATTCACCTGCCTCTGCCCGATGACGGGGCAGCCGGACTTCGCCCACGTCGAGATCGACTACACGCCGGACCGTCTCTGCGTGGAGCTGAAATCGCTGAAGCTCTACCTGTGGTCCTTCCGGAACGAGGGGGCGTTCCACGAGGCGGTGACCAACCGGATTCTGGACGACCTGGTCGCGGCGATCCGGCCCCGCTGGATGCGCGTGGAGGGACACTTCTTCGTGCGGGGGGGAATCTCCACCGACGTGACCGCCGAACACGGCGAGGAACCGTAGGAGAACCCGCCGCCTACTTCTTCTTCCGGAGAGAGCGGAGCACACGCAGGTTCTCGACGTCCTCGTGGAGGTCTTCCGATTTGGGGGTCTCCAGGATCATCGGTATCTTGCGGAAGCGGCGCTCGTTCACGAAATGGGCGAATCCCTCCCGGCCGATCTCCCCCTCGCCGATCGGAGCGTGCCGGTCCTTCCGCCCGCCGAGGGGCCCGACGGAATCGTTGAGGTGAATCGCACGCAAACGGTCGAGACCGACGATTCGGTCGAAGTCGCGAAAGGTTTGCAGGTAACCTTTCCTTTCACGGATCGGATAGCCGGCGGCGAAGGCGTGGCAGGTGTCGAAGCAGACGCCGATCCTCTCCGGCCGGCGAACCCGCCCCATAATCGCGGCGAGCTGCTCGAAGCGGTATCCGAGGTTGCTCCCCTGGCCGGCGGTGTTCTCCAGGAGCGTCAGGGTCCGGAAACCGGCGGTCTCCCCGTGCACGAGGTCGAGGGACGCGGCGATTCGTTTCAAACCCCACTCCTCCCCCTCGCCCAGATGGCTCCCCGGATGGAGCACCACGCCGGCGAGGCCGAGCGTCTCCGCCCTTTCCAGCTCGTCCCGCATCGCCGCGAGGGATTTCTCGAGGACTTCCTCTTTCGGCGAGCCGAGGTTGATCAGATAGGCGGTGTGGGAAACGAGGAATCCGGGGGGGAATTCGCGGGCGAGGACGCGGAAACGCTCCGCCTCCTCCGGCGCGATCGGCGGGCCGCTCCACCGGTTGTTGTTCTTGGTGAAGAGCTGCACCGCGCGGCAGCCGATCGACAATCCCCTCTCCAGCGCGAGTTCCACCCCGCCGGCGATCGACATGTGCGCGCCGAGGTTCATTCCGCATCCCCCGAGCCCGGTTTCCGATCCTCCCGCCCGCGCCTCTCCTCCAGCCGGGCGATCCGCCGGTCCCATCGGCGGCGCCCGGCGAACACCGCGAGAAGATAAGCAGCGACCGCCCCACCGGTCAGCAGATAGGCGGCGGCGACCGTTCCGGCGCGGCGGGGAGTCGCTCCGCCGCGGATCGCTTCCTTTTCGACCGCCGGCTCGCCCGCGCGCGCCGCCGCGCACAGAAGGAAGAAGAACGCCAGGAACAGACCGGCCGCCGCTCGCCTCGCCCCCCTCATGTCCTCTCCCTCCACTCATCGAGAAGACGCTCCGCGCGCGCGCGCCTCTCCGCGAGCCCCAAACGCGCCGCGAGGAGGGCGGCGTAGAGAACGGTGAAGGCGGCGAGGGAGAAGAAGAAGGCGAGGCGCATGCGCGGATCGAGCCCCGATCCCTCCCCGCCGGCGAGCACCGGCGAAGGGTGCTGGTTCCGCCACCAACGAATGGAGAAGTAGATCACCGGCACGTCGAGGAAACCGATCACGCCGAGCACCGCCGACAGCGCGGATCGCCTCGACCCCGGCGGCAGATAGGAGCGGAGCGCGAAATATCCGAGGTAAAGGAACCAGAGGACCAGTGTCGACGTGAGCCGCGGGTCCCAGGTCCACCAGACTCCCCAAACCGGCTTGGCCCAGATCGGCCCTGTGATCAGTACGAGGGTGCAGAAGAGAAGGCCCACCTCGGCGGAGGATGCGGCGATCCGGTCGTAGCGCTCCCGCCGCGCCGCCAGGTAGGCGATGGAGGCCGCGAAAACGACGAAGAAGGCGAGAAACGCCACCCAGGCGCTCGGGACGTGGATGTAGAAGATCTTCTGGATCGGACCCATGGTCCTCTCCTCCGGCGCCCAACCGAAGACGAGCGCCAGGGCGGCCGCGAGGAAGAGCACCGCCGCCCCGAGGAGAATCCCCACTCGGCGATCGGAGCGTCCGCTCATCCGCCTTCCTCCAACGCCGCGCCGAAGAGGAGCGCCGCGGCGGCCGTGAAGATCGCGTCGAAGGCGATCAGGATCCGGAAGGAGCCCGCCGCCGAACGCCCGTCGAAAAGGGCCGCGGTCCCCTCCACCGCCGCGACCAACACCGGCACGACCACCGGGAAGAGAAGCACCGGCAGGAGCACCCCCCGGAGACGGGTACCCGCCGTAACCGCCGAGAGAAGCGTGCCGGCGGCGCAGAACCCGACCGTGCCGGCGAGGGCGAGGGCGAGCAATTTCCACAAAAAGGGTAATAGGTTCACATCAAAAAAGACGACGAAGAAGGGGAGCACGGCGCACTCGGCGAGGAAGAGAAAGATCGTGTTCGCGAGCAGCTTGGCGAGATAGAGCGTCCCGCGATCGAGGGGAGAGGCGAGGAGCGCCTCCATCCCGCCGAGGGTTCTCTCCGACGAGGACGTGTGCTCCAGGCCGATCGTCCCCGCGAAGGCGAAGGCGATCCAGAGAATGCCGGGACCGATCCGGCGGCTCTCCTCGGCGGTCGGCTCGAAGGCGAAGGCGAGGACCAGCACCACGAGGAGCGCGAAAAGGATCATCGTGCCGAGCGCCTGCCGGTTCCTGAACTCCACGAGGAGATCCTTGCGGAGGATCGCCGCCGCCTGAGCCGCCGCGCCCATCACGCATCCTCTTCCAGGGCGGACCGGAGCGCCGAGACGCGCCCTTCCTCCCCGGCGCCGGAGAGATCGACGATGCGGGCGGGACGCCTCTTGCGCAGAATCACCGCCCTGTCGCCGAGACGGGCCGCCGCGTCGATTCTATGTGTGGCGAGCAGCGCCGTCCCTCCCGCCGCGGCGCGCCGCGCGAGACGGTCCGCGAGCGCCTCCGTCCCCCGTCGATCCAGCCCGGTGAAAGGCTCGTCCAGAAGGAGCAGATCCGGGTCGTGAAGAAAAACGCGGGCGAGGGCGAGCCGCTGGATCATTCCCCGTGAAAAGGAACGCACGGGCTCTTCCTCCCAACCGGCGAGCCCCGACTCCTCGAGGAGTCCGGCGACCCGCGCGCCGTGCTCCCGCGCGCCGTAAAGGCGGGCGAAGAAACGCAGGTTCTCGGCGGCGGTCAGCTCCGGATAAAGACCCGGGGCGTGGGAGAGGAAACCGATCCGCCGCCGCGCCTCCGCCCCGTCTCGGCGGGGGGACAATCCGCCGACGCGCACCTCCCCCTCGCTCGGCGGGAGAAGACCGGCGATCATTCGGAGAAGCGTGGTCTTTCCCGTCCCGTTCGCGCCGAGGAGAAGCGCCGTCTCCCCCGCCCCCAACTCCAGGTCGACTCGCTCCGGCGCACGAACCGCGCCGAAACGGCGGCCGAGACCGAGCACCTCCAGCACCGGCGCGCCGTTCATCGTCCTCTCCCCGGGCGAAGAAGCGCCGCGGCGAGCGTCCCCAGGAGAACCGCCGCCGCGAGGACGACGATCAGCGGGGCGCGCTCCTCGAAGGGGAAGGGTCCGAGGCCGACGTCGCCGCCCGCCTCCTCCGGCGCCGCCTCGCCTCCTTGAATCGTAAAGCGAATCTCGCCGCCCGGCGCCAGCTCCTCGCGAAACCAAACCGCCGGACCGCGGCCGCCCATGTGGGCCCGCTCCAGCCCGGCGCCCTCCACCTCCGCCCCCGCCGGCGCGACCAGCAATAGCCGGCCGATCGGGTAAGGGACGAAGATGCGGAAGTCGAAGGAGCCCGGGTACAAGGCGTCGTAAGTCACCGCCACCGCGTTGAATCCGGGACGGAAGGCGTGATCGACGCGCACCTCGTCCGCCTCCGCGCCGGGCAGGGGGTCGAGGCGCTCGGGGACCACGCCGTCCGACGCGGCGACGGAAAGATCATTCGCCTCGGCGGCGGGGAGGGGAAGCCGAGCGGCGAAGACCCCCCGGCCGGGATCGATTGCGGTGCGCGGCGGATCGGATCGGTTCTCCACCCGATAGATCTGATCGATTCGGAGACGTCCCTCTTCCCGAACGAGACGGATCTCCAACTCCGCCACGACGAGCGCCTCACCGGAGCGGGTCGTGTCGTAAACGGCGATCGCCGCGGTCGTGTCCGCCCCCGCGCCGAGAACCAAGGGGAGCCTGTAAAGAACGCCCAGGTACTCGGCGTGAAGGATGAAGGGATTCTCCGCGCCTTCGGGAAGACCGTCGAAACGGAACCCGGACCGCCCGTCGCCCGCGACCCATTCCCCGCCGCTCATGCAGACGAGCCGGACCGGCGCTTCCCCCCGGATCCCGAAGCCGGTGCCGTCCTCCACCGCGCCCCGGAGGGTCGCGCCGGACGCGGCGCCCGAGGCGGCGAGAAACGCGGCGAGAAACGCGGCGAGAAGAAGAAGCGACCGCCTACACATTCCGGTCCTCCTCCTCTTCCGCGTGCCGGAGGAACTCCTCCCGGTCCTCCTCCTCCAGAAGTCCCAGATCCCGATCGTCGTCGATCTCGCCGAGGATCTCCAGAAACGCCCGCTCCCGTTCCTCCCGCGACCCGCCCGCCTCCCCGGCCGGGAGCGCCGCGCGGAGAAGGGGAAGGACCAACGCGAGGACCGCCGCGGCGGGCACCAGGAGATAGAGGAGACTCATCGTTTCGTCCTCCGTCCGGCGGGCGGCGCGAGGGCGAGGAGCGCGCCCGCGACGATCAGCACGCCACCGATCCAGATCCAACGGACCAGTGGATTCTCGTACACCTGAACGACCGCGCCGTCATTCGGACCGACCGAGGCGAACACCACGTAAAGATCGCGCCGAAAATCCGAGCGGATTTCGATCTCCGACGTGGTCTGCCCGCCGGCTCGGTAGCGACGGATCTCGGGCCGGAAGAAACCGGTCCTCTTCCCTCCTTCCCAGGATGATATTTCACACCGGAATAGATCGAAGTTCTCCGTCTCCCCCTCCTCCATCCGCTCCAGGCGGAATCGCGTGCCGCCGAGGGAGAGCGCGTCGCCGATCGCCAGCTCCGCCTGGGCGCTCCTGTTGAATGCGGCGCCCGCGAGACCGAGGAAGAGGAGCGCCACGCCGAGGTGCGCCAGGATACCGCCGTACCGTCTCGGCCGCGCGGGGACCAGCCCGGGGAGAGCGCGGAAGAGCGGGACGCCGAGCCGGCGCGCCCGCGCCGCCGCCCCGCGGCCGATGTCGAGCGCCGCCGAAAGGAGGGCGAAGAGGACGATCGCCACGGCGACGAGCGCCCGCGGGTCGATCACGCCGGAGACGCGTAGCGCCACGATCGACAGGATCGCCGCCGCCGCGGGCGCCGCGAGAACGCGCCCGGCGCGGCGGGGATCGCTCCGCCGCCAGACGAAGGCCGGCGCAGCGCCGGCGAGGGCGAGTAAAAAGAGGCCGAGCGGAACGTTCACCCGGTTGTAGTATTCCGCCCCCACGCTCACCTCCCCTCCCCCCATCGCCTCGGAGAGAACCGGATAGAAGGTGCCCCAGAGCACGGCGAAACAGGCGACCAGAAGGACGATGTTGTTCAGAAGGAAGGCGGACTCGCGGGAGAGGAGCCCGTCGATCGGAGCCTCGCCCGCCAGATAGCGCCGCCTCGCGACGATCAAGAGCAGCGTGAGCGCCGCGCCCGCGATCAAATAAACCGCGAAGGGTCCCCCCACCGGGCTCCGCGCGAAGGCGTGCACCGAACTGACGATCCCGCTCCGTGTGAGGAAGGTTCCGAAGACGCAGAGAAAATAGGTGAGCGCGAGGAGAGCCGCGTTCCATGTCTTGAACATCGCCCGCCTCTCCTGGACGACCACGGAGTGGAGGAATGCCGTGGCGGTGAACCAGGGGAGCAGGGAGGCGTTCTCCACCGGATCCCAGGACCAGTATCCCCCCCAGCCGAGTTCGACGTAGGCCCAGCGCATGCCGAGCAAAATACCGGCGGTGAGCGCCGTCCAGGAGAAGAGGGTCCAGAGGCGGACCGTCCGGAGCCAGGCCGAGCCGGCGGGACGGGCGATCAGCGCCGCCAGGGCGAGGGCGAACGGGACCGAGAACCCCACGTAACCGATGTAGAGAAGGGGCGGATGAATCACCATCACCGGGTGCTGCAGGAGCGGGTTCAGCCCCATTCCGTCGGGAGGCGTGAAGGGGACGGGACCCGCCGGGCCGGCGGCGACGAGCGTCCGGAATGGGTTCACGGCGAAGAGATTCAGATGCGAAAAGAAAAAGCAACCGGTGAGCAGGATCGCCGTCGTCCAGGGGGCGAGGTCGGGGTGGCGTTTTCGGGCGCTTCGCGCCGCAGCCGCGCCGAAGAGGAGGAGCAGCCAGTTCCAAAAGAGGAGCGATCCCTCCTGGCCGGCCCAAAGGGCGGCGGCCTTGTACGGAAGAGGAAGGGCGGCGTTGGAATGGCCCGCCACGTAGCCGTTGCGGAAATCATCGGTCAGAAAGAGCGCCGCCAGCGCGGCGACGGCGAGGGTGGCGAGCGCCGCGGCGACGGGCAGGCTCCGGGCGCCGGCGGCGTTCGTCGGGCCGTTCCGGCGGAACGCGCCGATCCAGGAGGCGGCGGCGCCGAAGAGCGTCACCGGCCAGAGGGCGACGACGGCGATGCTTCCCAGTTCGTTCACGACCCGCCCGTCCCGCTCCGGCCGTAAGCCGCTTCATACTTGGAGGCGCACTTGGTTTGGATCCGGCGCGCTTCGAAAAGGCCGTCTTCTCGGAGCGTCCCCTCGATCACCGCCTCGGAACCCTCGCCGAAGGTGTCCGGCACGGGAGCGTCGCCCGTGTAGAGAACCGGGATCGCCCGCCCGTCCTGGGCGAGGCGAAAACGGAGCCCCGAGCCGGCCCAGCCGAGGCTCCCCGGCTCGACGCGCCCTCCCACCTTGATCCTCGTTCCGGCGAGCGCGTTCCCCTCCCGCTCCATCTCCTCGACGGTGTGGTAGTACGCCTTCCCCTCACGGAAACCGGTGATCCCGAGATAAAGCGAAGCGGCGAGAATGACGGCGATCCCGACGCCCAGCCGGACCCCTTTGCCCACGGCCATCGTCGATCCCTCCGGGTTTCCCGGAACATAGCATTTCGGGCGGATCGGGCACAAACCTTCCGCCGCGCGCGCGTCTCGCGGTGGAAAACCGGGCGGGAATTGCGTCGGGGGGGAAGGAAACCCGCGCTCTCCGGGAAGGGCGTCAGCCCCCCACCAGCGCCTCCAGGCCGGAGACGATCCCGCGGATCGCCTCTTCGAGACTCCCCTGGAAGGTGATACCGGCCGCCTTGGAGTGGCCGCCGCCGCCGTGGGACTGGGCGAAACGGTGAAGGTCCACATCCCCGTTGGAGCGGAGGCTGATCCGGATCGTCTCCGGGTCGTGCTCTTTGAAAAAGGCGCACACCTCCACGCCGCGGACCCCCCGTGGGATTTCGATGAAGCCTTCCACGTCCTCGTAACGGCCGTTCGCCTTCTTGATCATCTCGCGGGTCACGTGGATCCACGCGATCCGGCCGTCGCCGGTCCGGTCCAGCGTGGAGAGAACCGGAGCGAGCAGCTTCGCCGAAGCCCAGCGACGATCCTCGAAGGCGTATCTGTAGATCCGGTCCGGGCGGGCGCCCCGCTCGACCAGGTCCGCCGCCGCCCTGAGCGCCCGCGCGTCGGTGTTGGAGAAGTGAAAAGAGCCGGTGTCGATGATGATGGTGGCGTAGAGCGCCTCCACCATGGCGGCGTCGAAATCACCCCCCAGCTCCCGGATCATTTCGTAGACCAGAAGGCCCGCCGCCGCCGCGCTCGTGTCCCGGATCAGAACCTCGGCGATGTCCTCGTCCGGACCCCGGTGGTGGTCGATACAGACCCGTCTCGGACCTCGGAGGCGAAGCGGCTCCGCGAAATCGCCGAGTTGGTCCCAGCTGGAGAGATCGAGCACGAAAACGGTGTCCACGCCGCGCAACACCGCCTCTTCACGGGAGGGATCGTAGACGATGATCTCTCCCTCCGGGTCGAGGAAACGGCAGTTTTCCGGCGTGGGACTCGGGTTGACGATGCGGACCGTCTTCCCCCGCTGGCGCAGAAAACGGACGAGCGCCATCTCCGAGCCGATGGCGTCCCCCTCGGGGTTGACGTGGCTCGTGACGAGAAAGCTCCGTCCTTCTTCCATGGCCGCGGCGACCGGCGACCAATCAATCGATCCGCCCATCGGTCCGTACCTCCCCGGTTGGTCCCAGCGCGGGTGAACCGTACAAGTTAGCACCGGTATGGGAGCAAAGTCAATGCGCGGACGAAAGGGGCGGGCGGAGACCGCGAAGCACTCCGCTTTCGTAACTCACCAGTATCAATATGGTTATACCACAGAGGCGATCCGATCGAGGTCGCCGGTCTTGCCGAGGAGAAGGAGCGAATCCCCCTCCAGGAAGCGGGTGTGGGCGGGCGGGGCGACGATCATCCGGCCCGGCCCTTCGTCGGCGCCGCCCCGTTTGATACCGATCACGTTCACCTTGTACTTGGCCCGGATCATCAGTTCCACCATTGTCTTCCCGACGAAGCTGGGAGGAACGACGACTTCGATGATCGCGGCGTCCGGCGAGAGACTGACGTGCTCGACCAGGCCGGGCATGACGAGCCGCCGGACCAGGCGGTCCGCCGTGTCCAGCGCGGGAAAAACCACCTGGTCGGCGCCGACCAGTCGGAGCACCTCCGCCTTCTCCTCGCTGTCCACCTGGGCGATGATCCTTTTGACCTTGGTCTCCTTGTGAAGGTGATTGATGAGCAGCACCGCCGCCTCGAAGGAGCTTCGAAGGCCGATCACCACGGTGTCCACGTCGAAGACGCCCACGTGCTCCAGCGCCTCCCAATCCATAACGTCCGCGCGAACCGCGGAAGTGACCTGCTGGGCGATCTTCTGCACCAAGCCGCCGTTCACGTCCACGGCGATGACGCTCGCCCCCGCCCCGTAGAGCCCCACGGCGGTCCGCCGGCCGAACAGAGAGAGGCCGAGCACCGCGAAAGTTTCCTTCCCTTTCATGACCCTTCCCTTCCCCGGGGCGCCGAGCCCGGACTCACCCCACCATGATATCCGCTTCCGGATAGGAATAGGACAAACCCTTTCTTTCGCCGATCAGCGAAGAGGCGAGAACCAGAGGCCCCACCCTGCCTGCGAACATGCAAAGGATCAGCACCCCTAAGCCGCCGTCGGTAAAACGATTGGTGGCGCCCGTCGAGAGGCCCACCGTGCTGAGGGCGCTGATCACCTCGAAGAGATGCTCCAGAAACGCCCCGCGTGTTTCGGTGTGGGGCTGGCCGCCGTACTCGAAGGCTTGGATAGCGACCATGGCGCCGACGACCATGATGACATAAAGAATAATGACCGCCAAAGCCTTGGCCACGATCTGGAAGGGGATGGTGCGCCCGAAAAGCTCCGTGCGGGGGCGGTTGGTGAGCTGCCCACGGACCATGGCCCAGACGATCGCCGCCGCCGTGGTTTTCACGCCGCCTCCGGTGGAACCGGGGGAGGCGCCCACCACCATCAGCAGGCCGAGAACCACCAGCGTCATGTTGGTGAGATGGCCGGTCGGTACGGTGTTGAAACCGGCGGTGCGGGCGGTGACGGACAGAAAGAGGGATTGGAGCAACACCCCTTTCGCCGGAACGCCCCGGAAGGTGTTCCCCCGCTCGAAGAGTAGAAAGGCGAAGAACCCCACCACGACCAGGATCGCGGTGACCACCAACACGGTCCGCGTGTGGAAGGAGAGCCGCCTCGGCCGCCGGCGGAGGAGCGAGAGCATGGCCCCCGCGGCGTCCACCGCCGCCACGAAGCCGATTCCCCCCGCGAGAATCAGGAGGATCACGACGCCGTTCACCGCCGGGTCGGCGCGGTAGGCGGCGAGGCTGTCCGGAAAGAGGGTGAACCCGGCGTTGCAGAAGGCGGAGACGGAGTGGAAGAGGGCGAGCCAGAGGGCGCGGCGCGGCGGAGCATCGGAGAGGAACCGGAGAAAGAGAAGCGCCGTGCCGGCGGCCTCGCACGCGAAAGTGTAAAGCATCACCCGGTGCAGAAAGCGGGAGGGAGAGAGGTTCATCAGCCCACCCACGATTCGGTTGGTCAGGACCGTCCCGCGCGGCCCGATCCGTCCCCGCACCGAGAGGAGGATCCAGTTCGAGAGGGTCAGGAGGCCGAGCCCGCCGATCTGGATGAGGAGGAGCGTCAGGAGCTGGCCCCGGAAACCCATCTCCGAGGAGAGGTCGACGACGGTGAGGCCTGTCACGCAGACCGCGCTGGTGGAGGTGAAGAGGGCCGCCATCGCCCGCGGCGCGCCGCCGTCCCGGTCGAAACCGAACAGCAGGAAGGCGGCCGTTCCGGCCAGAATCAGCAGTAAGAAAGTGATGACCAAGGTCAACGCGGGACTCACGCGCATCCTTCGCGCCCTCCGTCGCGGGTTTCGCCCAGTGTAGATCGATCGCGCCCGCCAGTCCAGGCCGCCCGGTCCGAGAGCGCGGTTCTTCGATACACCTCGCGGATCGGATTTGTTAAACTGGTCAGCCGATCGAGCGTTGTCGCGTGGCCGCGGCTCCTTGAATGAGAGGTGATTCGGTGATCGTTTCCTATTCCATTCCCACCATTCGGTACGTCCAAGGCGATCCGGATCCGAAAGGGCTGCCGCTGATCGCCTTCGGCGTGCCTCTGCATGCGAACCCCGACAAACTCCCGAGATGGGCGGAAGCGGCGCGGCGCCCCATCGCCGCGGGCGACTTCGCGGGCCGCACGCTCGAGACGGCCCTGTTCTATCCGGCCGGAGACGGGCCGGAGAGGCTCATCGCCGGCGGCCTCGGCTCGGGCAAGGATTTCGAGGAGAACACGTTGATCCGACGATGGGCGACGCGCATCGGCCGCGAGGCGAGGCGGATCGGCGTGAACCGTTACGCCCTGGTCCTTCCGAACAACGACAAGAACATGACGAGCCGGATGATCGCCGCCGCCCAGGGAACGGTCCTCGGCGTCTGTCACGGCTGGAAGGCGCCCACGAGGAAGCGGGTCGAGGAGGTGATTCTCCACGGATCGGCTCCGACCGAGAAAGGGGCCGAGGCGGTCGAGGCGGGTCTCCGTCTGGCGGAGGCGACCCTTTTCGGGCGCAGCCTGATCATGGAGCCGGCGAACCGGCTCACGCCGGCGGATCTCGCGGAGACGGCCAAGCGAATCGCCAACGAGGAGGACATCGCCGTCGGCGTGCTGGACGAGAAGAAGATCACCGCCGAAGGGCTCCACGCCCTCGCCGCCGTCGGCCGCGGGAGTGACAATCCCCCGCGCCTGATCTTCCTCGAATACGAGGGGTCCGGCGTGGGCGGTCCCTCCGTCGTGTTGGTCGGCAAGGGGATCACCTTCGATTCCGGCGGACTCTCGCTCAAGTCTGCGGAACGGATGGTCCACATGAAGTACGATATGAGCGGCGCGGCGGCGGTGTTGTCGGCGATCCGCGGGGCGGCGCGCCTGCGGCTCCCCCTGCGCGTGATCGCCGTGATCCCCGCGGCGGAGAACCTGCCCGGCCCGCACTCCTATCGCCCCGGCGACGTGATCGACACCTTCCGCGGCCTTACCGTGGAGGTGGACAACACCGACGCGGAGGGTCGTCTCGTCCTGGCGGACGCGCTCGCCTGGGCGGAAAAACAGTTCAAGCCGGACGAGATCATCGACATCGCCACGCTGACCGGCGCCTGTAAGGTGGCGCTGGGCCGCCACGCCGCGGGCCTCTTCGGAAGCGACGATCTGATCGCCGAACGGGTGATCCGCGCGGCGGAGGATTGCGGCGAGAGGGTTTGGCTCATGCCGCTTTGGGAGCACTACCGGAAAGAAATCGAGAGCGACGCGGCGGACCTGAAAAACGTGGGGAACGCCAACGTGGGGGGCGGAGCCGTCGTGGCGGCCTCTTTCCTCAGCCACTTCATCGAAAAAACGCAGTGGGCGCACATCGACATCGCCGGAGTGGCCTGGGCGGACGGTGACTATGACGTCGGTCCCAAGGGTCCGACCGGATTCGGCGCCGCGCTTCTTCTTTCCTATCTTCGGAAAAGGGCGTTGCGTTGATCCCGGCCGCGGGGACTGCCGCGGGGAAGCGGAGAGAGTGAGGAACAGATGAAGGAACGATACCGCGTGGTCATCATCGGATCGGGCCCGGCGGGGCTTACCGCGGCGATCTACACGGCCCGGGCGAACCTGGAACCGATCGTTCTCGAGGGGCATCAGCCCGGAGGACAGCTGACGATCACCACCGAGGTGGAGAACTATCCGGGTTTCGAGGGAGGGGTTCAGGGACCGGAGCTGATGAACATCTTCCGGAACCAGGCGCGGCGGTTCGGCGCCGAGATCGTAGCCAAGGACGTGACGGAAGTGGACTTCTCGAAGCGCCCCTTCCTCGTTGTCGTGGAAGAGGAGCACCGCCTCCTCGCCGACACGGTGATCATCTCCACCGGCGCGCGGGCGCGCTATCTGGGTTTGGAATCGGAAACGCGCCTCCGGGGGCGGGGCGTGTCCGCCTGCGCCACCTGCGACGGGTTCTTTTTCCGAGACAAGACGATCTGCGTGATCGGCGGCGGCGACTCGGCGGCGGAAGAGGCGATCTTTCTCACGCGCTTCGCCCGGAAGGTTTACCTCATCCACCGCCGGGAGGAGCTACGCGCCTCCAAGATCATGCAGGACCGGGTCGTTAAAAACCAAAAGATCGAGGTTCTTTGGAACTCCGTGGTGGAAGAAGTCCTGGGCGAAGACGGAGTCGAGGGAGTCCGTCTGAAGAACGTGAAGACGGGGGAGGTCGGCGATGTGCCCCTGGAGGGATTCTTCCTCGGCATCGGGCACGCGCCGAACACGAAACTCTTCGAGAAGTTTCTCGAGCTGGACGGGCAGAAATACATCGTCACTCGAAACGGCATGAAGACGAACGTGCCCGGCGTGTTCGCCGCCGGCGACGTCCAGGACCCGATCTACCGTCAGGCGATCACCGCCGCCGGATCCGGGTGCATGGCCGCCATCGACGCGGAGCGTTTCCTCGCCGCGGAAGAACAGTAGCCCGCATTCCACCCGAAGTCCCCACGGCGGATTTCCCCCCGCGCCGGGCTTTCTCGGGAGAACCGTTTTGACGGAAAAGCCTTTTCTGCGGGTGGTCGCCGGCGTCGCGTTCCGCGGCGGAAGGATCTTGGTCACCCGGCGCCCGCCGGGCGCCCCCTACGCCGGCCTGTGGGAGTTCCCGGGCGGAAAAGTAGAACCGGGCGAATCCGACCGGGAGGCGCTCGTCCGGGAGTTCCGGGAAGAGCTGGAGATAGAGCCGCGGGTCGGGGAAGAGATCGCGACGGGCCGCCACGAGTATCCGGAGAAGACCGTGGAGCTTCACTTCTACCGTGTCGACGCGCTCTCCGGCGATCCGCGGCCGACGGGGGTGGCGGAGATCCGATGGATCGACCCGGAGCGCCCGGGGAATTTGGATTTCCTGGCCGGCGACCGGGAACTGTTGGACCGGCTCCGTGAACCCGACTGGCGGGAGAGGGCTTTCCGATGAGCGGTCCGCGGCGGCGCCCCGAATTCCCCTTGGAGTTCCTCCTCTTCGACCTGGACGGCACGTTGCTCGACACCCTCCCGGACATCGCCGGGTCGGTGAACCACACCCTCCGGCGGCTCGGCCGCCCCACCCTCTCCGTGCCGATGATCCGCTCTTACGTGGGGCGAGGCCTCGAGGTGCTTCTGGTCCGCTCTCTCGGCGACGGAGACGCGGAGCTTCTCGAGGAGGCGGCCCGGATCTTCCGGGCCCATTACGACGATCACTGCCTCGACTTCTCCCGGCCTCGGCCCGGCGCCCGAGAGCTTCTCGACCGATTCGCCGACCGCCCCATGGCGGTGGTGTCGAACAAACCGGAGCGTTTCATCCACCGACTCCTGGAGGCTTTCGACATGGACAGGCGCATGAGCGCCGTCTTCGGCGGCGACTCGGTGCCCGAGAAGAAGCCCTCCCCCCTCATGGTCCTCCTCGCCCTGGAGCGCTTCGGCGCGGCGCCGGACCGGGGCATCCTGGTGGGCGACATGCCGGTGGACGTGGAAACCGGGCGCGCCGCCGGCGTGTACACCGTCGCCGTGACCGGGGGATTCGCCGAACGCGAGGAACTGGAGGCGAGCGCGCCCGACCTCCTCTTGGAAGGCCTCACGGACATTCCCGGGCTGTTTCACTGACGAAGGATATCCCCCCGCACACGCCGCCTTGTCCCCGCGCCGCCTCCCGTGCTATGCTCGGATATCGGCGATTCACCCTCCCGAAGAAGGATGCGGCTATGACAAGGAAGAAGAAGAAGCTGGCCACCGTCGTTCTCGGCGACAGCATGTCCGACTCCGACCTTCTCTATCTCACGCGCTTCGCGAGCGGCGACCCGTTCCTTTACGTCAAAATCGGAAGCCGGAGCACGATCCTCCTCACCGATTTCGAGGTGGGCCGGGCGCAGGAAGAGTCCGCGGTGGACAAGGTACTTCCGATTTCGACCTATCTGGAGAAGGCGGAAAGCAACGATCTCGCCGACGCGCTGGCCGTTTTCCTGGACGAAAAGAACGTCACCCATCTCACCTTGCCGGCGCGCTTTCCCTTCAGCGCGGCGGAAAAGCTCCGCGGGCACGGCTTCGTTCTCGAGATCGCGGAGGACCCCTTCGTCCACGAACGGGAACAGAAGGACTCCTACGAGATCAAGCTGATCACCCAGACCCTTCGGAAAACGGAAAAGGCGCTGGAAACGGCGATCCGTTGGATCCAGTCCTCGTCGGTCCGCCGGGGAACGCTCTACGTGGGCGGCCGCCCCCTCACCGCGGAGATGGTCCGGAAGAGGATTCACCTCGACCTGATGGAGTCGGACTGCCTCGCCCTCGCCGGAACGATCGTCGCCTGCGGCGACCAAGCCGTGGATCCGCACAACCAGGGACACGGCCCGTTGAAAGCGAACAAGCCGATCGTGCTCGACGTCTTCCCGCGCTCCCAGACGACTCACTACTGGGGGGATATCACCCGCACGGTGGTCAAGGGAAAGGCGAGCGAGCGCGTGCGAAAGATGTTTCACACCGTCCGTGAAGGCCAGCGGATCGGCATCGGCATGATCAAGCCGGGCGTGCGCGGCGACAAGGTGCACGGCGCCATCGTGGAGTACTTCCAAAAACAGGGTTTCGAAACGGGAATACTGAACGGCAAATTCCAGGGGTTCATCCACGGGACCGGTCACGGCGTGGGGCTGGATATTCACGAGGCCCCGAGGGTTTCCAAGGTGAACCTCAAGCTGAAGGCGGGCCACGTGGTCACCGTCGAGCCGGGCCTCTACTATCTGGGACACGGCGGCATCCGTATCGAGGACATGGTGGCGGTCACCGCGACCGGCGCCAAGAACCTCACCAAGATGCCCAAAATCCTGGAGGTCTGACCGGCCGGATTCGGGAGAATCGGCGGGGCGGGGGCTTCATCGTCCCCGCCCTTTTCGTCTTCCTCACGCCCGCGTCGCGACGCGCGCCGGCGGCGCCCCGCTTGACACCCCCTCCCACCGGCGTCTAGACTCCCCGAACCGAAGACCGGGGGGCATCGACCATCGGCGGACCGCCCGCGTGGAGAGGATCTCTCTCCCGTTAACGTGAAAAACATCGCCATGCAAAATGAGTGTAAATACATTTTGCGGATCGACCGGATCACGGTCGGTCCCTTCCAGGCGAACGCCTGGCTCCTCGGCCGCACGGACCGACCCGACACGATCCTGATCGATCCGGGCGGCGAACCGGACCGGATCGCGGAGCGGATCGAAGCCGGGGGTCGGCGATTGGCGGCGATCCTGAACACCCACGGCCATCTCGACCACATCGGCGCCGTGGAGGCGCTTCGGGAGCGTTTTCACGCCCCCTATTACCTGCATCCCGCGGACCGGCCCGTCGCCGAGGCCGCGCCGGAGCACGCCGCCCTGTTCGGGATCGAGCCGCCCCGCGTCCCCTCGGAAGGACGGCCTCTCCGGCACGGCGAGAGGCTCGACATCGCCGGCGTCGAGATCGCCGTGATTCACCTGCCCGGCCACACGCCGGGGGGAACCGCCTTCCTCGTCCGCGGACACCTCTTCGCCGGCGACACCCTCTTCCGGGGCTCCATCGGACGGACCGACCTCCCCGGCGGCGACGGGGAGGCGCTGTTGCGATCGATCCGGGAGCGGCTTCTGATCCTCCCGGGCGACACGGTGGTCCACTGCGGCCACGGCCCGGACACCACCATACAAGAGGAAAGGAACGGGAACCCCTTCCTGGCGGGCTTCTGATTTTCCGGGGTTGGCTCGGAGACGCGAAACGTTTTATCTTATAGATCTCGAACCGGACACGAGGCTCGACCGGGAGAATGGGAGAGGGAGATTGATCCGCGTCTACTGCAAATCCACTTGAAGCACCTGTCGGAAGGCAAGAGGTCTCTTGCGGGAACTCGGTGTGGAGACGGAGTGGCGCGACTTCGACAAGGCCCCCCTCACCCGGAAGGAGCTGGAAAGCCTCATCGGCGACCGCCCGGTGGAGGATTTTCTGAATCCCCGCAGCATCCCCTTCCGTGAGCGCGGCTTGAAGGGGAAGAAGATCGGCAAACGAGAGGCGATCCGCCTCATGAGAGAAGACATGAACCTTCTCCGCCGCCCCCTGGCGGTGAAGGGGAACACATACATATTCGGACTGGACGAAGAGGCGTACCGGCGGCTCTGAGCCGCCCGGGCCGCGCGGAGAACGCGGTTCGCCTCCGTCCGGAAACGTATAGAAACCAAGACCAGGCGCCTCGCCCCGGAGGCGCGAGGAGAAAGCCATGCTGAAGAAGAAAATGGAGAAAGCCCTGAACGACCAAGTGAACATGGAGCTGGAAAGCGCCTATCTTTACCTCTCCATGTCCGTCGATTTCGCGGCCAAGAACCTGAACGGGGCCGCGGCCTGGATGCGCATGCAGGCTCAGGAAGAGGTCGGGCACGGGCTGAAGATCCAAAACTACATCCTGGAGCGGGGCGGAACGGCGACGCTGCAGGCCATCTCCGCGCCCCAGGCCACGTGGAAGACCCCCCTCGCCGCCTTCCAGGACGCCTATCTGCACGAGCAGAAGGTGACCGCCTCGATCGACAAGCTGGTGAACCTGGCCGTCGTCGAGAAGGACCACGCCACCCAGGCCATGCTCCAGTGGTTCGTGACGGAGCAGGTGGAAGAGGAGGCGTCGGTGGACGAGGTGGTGCAGATGCTCAAGATGGTCGGCGCCAACACCAACGGTCTCTTCATGATCGACCGCCAACTCGCCGCCCGCGGCGCGGCGTAAAGGGAACGGAGCGAATAACACGGTGGGGGGCGTCTCCCCGGCGGGGACGGTCCCCCGAGAAGCGGGGGCGGGGCGTTTCGATCGCGGAGCGCCCCGCCGTTCATGACCGCCCGCGGAAACACCTCAACCGGATCGGGTGAACGTCCGAAAAGCGGATAGACGGGCCCCCCGTAAGATCCGAACGGCCCCCGCCGCTCAGGAGCGGCGCATGGGTGCGCACCGACGACCTGCGCGAGGTCCGGCGCGGGGGAGGACCATTTCCCCGGCGGCCGGAGCACCGGGCGCGGGGATGGAGATAGGGATCCATGGCTACTGTTCCCGGAAGCACGACCGTTTCCGTCTCCGCCGATTCCGTGTCGGAGATGCAACAGGCGATCCAGCGACACGTGCGTTACTCCATGGGGAGGAACTGGAAAAACCTCTCCGGCCAGGAGCTGTTCACCGCCGTCGCCCTCGCCATCCGCGACCGTCTCGTGGACGGAATGATCGAAACGGAGGAGCGCTACCGGCGGAACGGGGCGAAACGTCTCCATTATCTTTCCATGGAGTTCCTGATCGGGCGGTCCCTCGGGAACAACCTCCTCAACCTCGGCCTCTTCGAAACGGCCCGAGAGGCGCTGGACCGGATGGGCGTCGATCTGGAGGAGGTGCGGGAGGGAGAGAACGACGCCGCCCTCGGGAACGGCGGCCTCGGTCGGCTCGCCGCCTGCTTCCTCGACTCCCTGGCCACCCTCGACATGCCCGGCTTCGGGTACGGCATCAACTACGAGTACGGCCTCTTCCGCCAGCAGATCGCCAACGGCCAGCAGCGCGAGCGCCCGGACCAGTGGCGCTCCTTCGGCACCCCCTGGCTGATCGAGCGGCCGGACCAAGCCTGCATCGTCCCCGCCTACGGGCGCCTGGAGCACACCAGCGATCGCGAGGGCGGGTACAACCCGATGTGGATGGACTGGAGCATCCTCATCGGCGTCCCCTACGACATGCCGATCGTCGGTTACGGCGGCCGGACAGTGAACACGCTCCGCCTGTATTCCGCCCGTTCCTCCCACGAATTCGACATGGGGATTTTCAACGGCGGCGACTACCTCCGGGCCGTTGAACGAAAGGTGGCGAGCGAGACGATCTCCAAGGTGCTCTATCCCTCCGACTCGGTCGAGGCGGGCCGGGAACTGCGCCTCCTGCAGGAGTATTTCTTCATCGCCTGCGCCCTCTGGGACATCACCCAGAAGTTCTTCCAGGAGAACGAAGAAATCGAGCGCTTCCCGGAGCGCACGGCGATCCAGCTCAACGACACGCACCCCGCTCTCGCCATCGCCGAGTTGATGCGGATTCTGGTGGACGAGCGCGCCCTGGAGTGGGAGAAAGCCTGGGCGCTGACGGTGAAAACATTCGGCTACACCAACCACACCCTGCTGCCGGAGGCGCTCGAGAAATGGCCGGTCTGCCTCCTCCGGCGGGTCGTCCCCCGACACCTCCAGATCATCGAAGAGATCAACGATCGCTTCCTGAAGCGGATCGAGCGCATCTGGCCGGGAGACGAGAAGAGGCGGCAGCGGATGGCGGTCATCGAGGAAGACGACGAAAAGCGCGTGCGGATGGCGCATCTGGCCATCGTCGGCAGCCACTCCGTGAACGGCGTGGCGGACCTGCACAGCGAGCTGATCAAGAAGAATCTGGTCCCCGACTTTTTCGAGATGTGGCCGGAGAAGTTCAACAACAAGACGAACGGCGTCACCCAGAGGCGTTGGCTCCTGAAGGCGAACCCGGAGCTGAGCGACCTGATCAACCGGACCATCGGCGACGGCTGGATCACCGACCTGGACCGCCTCCGCGGCCTCGACGCCCACGCCGAGGACACCGCCTTCCAGGAGGAGTTCCGCCGAATCAAACGGGAAAACAAGGTCCGCCTCGGCAAGCTGATCCGGGAGACGACCCAGGAGGAGGTCGACCCGGACTCGATCTTCGATTGCCAGGTCAAGAGGATCCACGAATACAAGCGGCAGCTCCTCAACGTGATGCAGATCGTCCACCAGTACTTCACCATCATCGAGGACGGCAGGGACATCGGCGTTCCCCGCACCTACGTTTTCGCCGGCAAGGCCGCGCCCGGGTACTGGGCCGCCAAGCAGGTGATCCGCCTGATCCACGGCGTCGGCTCGGTCGTGAACAACGACAAGAGGGTCCGCGGGCGTCTCCGGGTCGTTTTCATCCCCGACTACCGCGTCTCCCTGGCCGAGAAGATCATCCCCGCCGCCGACGTGAGCGAACAGATCTCCACCGCCGGCATGGAAGCCTCGGGAACGGGGAACATGAAATTCTCGATGAACGGCGCGCTCACGGTGGGAACCCTGGACGGGGCGAACATCGAGATCATGCAGGAGGTGGGCGCGGAGAACATCTTCATCTTCGGGCTCCGCGCGGAAGAGATCGAGGAGATGCGCCGGAACGGCGGTTACAACACCTGGAATTACTACTCCAACAACCACTACGTCCGGCGCGTGATGGACGCCATCAACTCCGACCTCTTCTGCCCCACCCGCGAACCGGACCTGTACAAGTGGATCTTCGAGTCCCTCGTCAATCAGCAGGATCCCTATTTCCACCTCGCCGATCTCCCCTCCTACATCGACACGCAGGAGAAGGTGACCCGTCTGTACCGCCGGCCCGACGAATGGGCGGCCAAGGCGATCCATAACGTGGCCAGAATCGGCAAGTTCAGCAGCGACAGGACGATCAGCGCCTACGCCCGGGAGATCTGGGGAATAGAAACACAACGGTGAGGAAGGGACCGTCTGGCTTCCACCGACTTCTTATCCACCGGACAAGAACACCAAATCCGCCTAAAGTTATAACGCTCTCCGCCGATACCCGGTAAAGAAAGGGTCGCTCCACTCCGGACGATCCCCCCACCGCCGGAAAGGACGGAGATGATGCAAACCGACGAACGAACCCTGCGACGCCTCTCCCAGAGGATTCTGCGCGATTCGGGCCCGCTATCGAAAAACGGAGGCGCCTCGCCCACCGCGCGCGCCCTTTTCATCCGGGCGCTCCGCGATCGCAACCGCTGTCCGGTCCTGCCGAACGGGACGGAGACGGCGGAAGAGAGGACGCCGGCCCCGATCCGCTGACGCGTTGGCACTCTCACCTCTATCCCGAACAGACATCACCCCTTTGCGCTCCTCCTCGGACGGACGGCGGAATCCGATTTCGATGTCGATACCGATAAAGACGCCCTCACCCTAGCCCTCTCCCACTCTCCCTTCCGCCTCCTCCCCGGACGGACGGCGTGATCCTTCGAGGAGAAGGGGCGGTACGGGCGACCTCCCTTCCGCCGCCGGTCTCCCTCTCGGAGCCGTCAGCGCTTCTCCCTCTCCCGCCATCCCCTCCGCTTCCTCCCCGGACGGGCGGTGTGATCCTTCGAGGAGAAGGGGCGGGCGACCTCCCTTCCGCCGCCGGTCTCCCTCTCGGGGCCGTCTCGACTCGCCGGGCACCCACCGGAGCCCGCCTCCGTCGAGGCGTAAATGAATCTGTCGAGCTTATCGGGGCGGGCAAAGGTGGGTCGGCGAGCGAGAAGAGGGAGGATGCGGAAGCATCCGGACCGTGCCCCGAAGGGAGACCGGTGGGGGAAGAGAAAGAATCGATACCGATTCCAAGCGCCCCGGACTCCGAGAAGGATTACCCGTCCGTCCTCCTTCCCACACCGTGCCCCGAAGGGAGACCGGTGGGGGAAGAGAAAGAATCGATGCCGATACCAAACGCCCCGGACTCCGAGAGGGATTACCCCGTCCGTCCGCGGTCTTTCTTCTCTTTATGGTAAGATTTTCCCTTCTTTGCCGCGGTACAGGGCAACTCGGAAGGAGTGGGTGAATGCCGATCGGCGAAATGGCCGCACTCGGAGCGGCGATCATCTGGGCGTCCACATCCATTGCGTTCACCTCCGCGGGCCGGATCTCCACTCCGACGGCGGCGAACACATTCAAGACCGTCGCGGCGGTCTTCCTCTTCGGTTCCGTCTTTCTGATCCGCGACGGCGTCCCCTGGGGGCGCGGCGTCCCGCCCGCCGACATCGCCCTTCTCGCCCTGAGCGGCCTGGTCGGCCTCAGCCTCGGCGACTCGCTCCTCTTCCGCGGCTTCGTCACGCTCGGCACGCGCCGGGCGATGCTCGTCTTCTCGCTGAACCCGGTGATCGGCGCCCTCGGCGGCTACCTCTTCCTCGGCGAGCGGCTCGGCGGCGCCGGGATCGCCGGCATGGTGATCGCCCTCGCCGGGATCGCCCTTGTGGTCGGCGAAAAACGCCGCGCCGCGCCGGACGGCCTCACCCACCCGCCCGTCCCGGACTGCGGCGCCGTCCCCTGCCCTGATCGGGGGTTCCTCCATCGCCACGTCACCCTCGCCGGCGTCCTCTTCTCCGTAGGCGGCGCCGCGGGCCAGGCGGTGGGCGCGCTCCTCGCGAAACCTTCCCTCGCGAGGGTGGACACCCTCGCCGCGACCCAGATCCGGGCGACCGCCGGGGCCGCCGGACTCCTTCTCTTCGCCCTTCTCGGCGGGCATCTCGCCCACTGGACACGGCTTATCCTGCGCGGCCGGATCCTCGCCCGGCTCTGCCTCGCCAGCTTCTTCGGGCCCTTTATCGGCCTATTCCTGATGGTCCTCTCCATCAAGAGGGCTCCCACCGGCATCGCCCTCACACTGCTCAGCACCACGCCGATCTGGCTCCTCCCCCTGGGCGCCTGGTTCCAAAAGGACAGGCCGTCTCCCCGTGAAGCGGTGGGCGCCGTCATCGCCCTCGCCGGCACGGCGCTCCTTCTCCTCCGCTGACTTCCCCCCGCGCCGGCTGAAGCGCCGCCCCTTCCGTGCCGATCCTCCGAAGGGGGATGAAACCGAGCGCCGCCCGGACGGGAACGGCGGCGGATTTCGCGCGGGAGAGGAGCCATGAAGCCGGAAATGTCGAACCGAGGGCCTCGCGGGTTCGGAAAGAGGCTCGGGGGTGCCGCCTGGGGACTTCTGCTCGGATGGACCGCCCTCGTCGCCCTGGCCCTCGCGGGAAACCTGGCCCTCTCCAGGGGCTCGTTCCGCGCCGCCGCGCCCGCCGCGGAAGCGGCGGAGGACCGCCGCGCCGACCTCGCCCTTCTCGCCATCCACGCCCTCCTTTGGGGCGCCGTCTCCGCCGGGATTCTCACGGCCGCCGGCGCCCTCCGCCGGAGGGAACTCGACAGGTCCAGCGCCGAGGAGGTGCTCGCCTCCATGAACGAACGGCTCGAGCAATCGGTGGTCCGTTCGCGGAAGCTGGCCTCGGAGGCGGAGGACGCGAGCCGATCCAAAGGGGAGTTTCTCGCCAACATCAGCCACGAGATCCGCACCCCAATGAATGGGATCATCGGCATGACCGAGCTGGCCCTCGGCACGGACCTCAGCGCCGAGCAGCAGGGGTACTTGAACGCGGTGCGCGGCTCGGCCGAGACTCTGCTCGCCCTTCTGAACGACGTGCTCGATTTCTCCAAGATCGAGGCGGGGCGGATGGAGCTGGAGAGGGTCGACTTCGACGTCTGCCGCGTGCTGGACCGCGTGAACGACATCACCGCCGGGCGCGCCGCCGAGAAAGGGCTGGAACTCCTCTTCCACGTCGCGGGCGACGTGCCGCCGGTCCTACGCGGCGATCCGCTCCGCCTGCAGCAGGTCTTCGTCAACCTGGTCGGGAACGCGATCAAGTTCACCGACCGGGGAGAGGTCGTGGTCGAGGTGCGCGCCTCGTCGCGCGACGAGGGACGCGTCGTGCTGGAGGCGACGGTGCGCGACACCGGCATCGGCATCCCGCCGGAGCAGACGGAGCGGATCTTCGAGAGCTTCCGCCAGGCCGACGGGAGCACCTCCCGCCGCTACGGCGGAACAGGGCTCGGTCTCGCCATCTGTCGTGAGCTGGTCGGGCTCATGGACGGCGGGATCGGCGTGGAGAGCGGACCGGACCGGGGGAGCGTTTTCCGTTTCACCGTGGAGTTGGGTGTCGGCCACCGGGCCGAGGAAACGGTCCGAGACATCAGCGTTCACAACATGAAGGTCCTCCTTGTGGACGACAACGGCGCCGGGCGGCGGATGCTGCGCGAGATTTTCCGCTCCTGGGGATGCCGGCCCGAAGAGGCCGCGGACGCTTTCGGGGCGCTCACCCTCCTCCGGGAGGCGCACGCCGCGGGCGATCCCTTCGATCTCGCCCTCCTGGACGTGGAGATGGGCGGGACCGACGGTTTGGACATTCTCCACGCGATCCACCGCGACCCGGAACTCCCGGAAACGCCGGTGATCCTCCTCTCCTCGATGGAGCGGCTCGGCCGCTTCGCGAACCGGAAGGACCTGGGCTGGCAGGGATACCAAACCAAACCGGTGAAGCAGAGAGATCTCCTGGAAACGGTCCTCCGGGTGATGGGCCGGGCGGCGGAGGAGAGCGAGCTGACGCGATCCCGTCTCGAGCCGCCGCCGGATCCGGAGGGGGAACCGGTCGAGCCGGCGCGCGTCCTTCTCGCCGAGGATCACGAGATCAACCAGACACTGGCGCGAACGCTGATCGAGAGGGCGGGGCACACGGTGCGGGTCGCCTCCAACGGGCGGGAAGCGCTGGAGTTTCTCGAGCGGGAGACATTCGATCTGGTTCTGATGGACGTCCAGATGCCCGAGATGGACGGCCTCGCCGCGACCGCCGCCATCCGCGCCGACAGGCGCTTCGCCTCCCTGCCGGTGATCGCCATGACCGCCCACGCCCTCCCCGGCGACAGGGAGCGCTTTCTCGCCGCCGGCATGGACGACTACCTGAGCAAGCCGATACGCCCGGAGGATCTGCGCCGGGTGATCGCGCGGCGCGGCGCGCCCGACGCGGGCGGCCCCGACGCGGGCTGCGCGCCTCCGTTCTCCGGCGAGCCGGACGCGGCGGCGGTTCTCGATAGACAAGGCGCCCTCCGCCGCATGGAGGGGGACCACGAGATGTTCGACCGCCTTCTCACCCTTCTTCTCGAACGGTCGCCGGAGAGAATGGAGGAGATCCGCGAGGCGATCGAGCGCGGAGACGGCGTCGCGGCCGCCGATCGAGCCCACGCGCTCAAGGGAGCGGCCGCGGGTCTCGGCGCCGAGCGCCTGCGGCAATGCGCGGAACGCCTGGAGGGGCTCGGCCGCGCCGGCGACCTCTCCGGCGCGGAGGGGGCGCTCGCCCCTCTCGGCCGAGAGATCGATCGCCTCCGCGACCACGTCGCCGGCCACGCCGTCGGGCCGCGCGGCTGAGCCTCCGATTCTCCTCCCCTCTCCCCTCTCCCCTTTCCCTTTCCCATTCCCTTTCCATGGACGACCCGAACGACCGGTGTTTGATGGATCGAAAGAAGAGGAGCGAATCCATCGCTCGGCGAGGAACGGGGCGGAAGATCCGCGGCGGCCGGGGGAAAAGAGAAAGCCGCGGGCGGCGCCGCGGCTCGGAGGAAGGGGGGATCCGGAACGGGGCGAAGGGGGACGCCCCGCCCGGAGAATGATCGGATTAACCGGTGGTCGTTTCCAAGGTGTAGACCACCGTGATGCTGTAGGCGCCCGGGATGTCCGCGGTCCAGTCCAGGTCGACCTTCGTCTGGATCTCCACGCTGTTATCGGAGACCCCCGCCGTGTGGGAGAGAACCTCCGTGTCCGAGGAACCCAGATTCAGGTAGGCGTCGGCGCTGTTCTGGATCGTCCCGGTCGGGCTGTTGGTGATCTTGATCCAAAGATCGGTTTCCGCCTTGTTGTAGGAACCGGGACAGCTCCAGCCGGTGCCGTCGTACTTGGCGCTCAGCTTCCACTGTTTGTTCGCGTCCAGCGTAAGAGTCACCGCGTCCGCCGCCGACTCGATGTAGCCGGCGTCGTAGGCGGTCTCGCCGGTGCCGTCCTGGGTGAGCGTGAGCAGCGCCGACAGGTCACCCGCGAGGGCGAGCTGGCACAGCTCCGGAATGGTCCCTCCGACGACGGAGTTCTGCACGTCCGATTCGTCCGCCGCGGGAACCGCTCCCGCCAACAGCGCGAGCGCCAACGCGGCGATCCATAGCTTCCCTCTCATCCTGTTCTCCTCTCGACACGCGGCCTTCCCGACCCGTCCCCGGGGTCAGTGCCGCCACGCCTCTTCCAAAAGACCCAAACGGGCGACGCACGCGAAAAGCGCTCGAGGCTCCACGGGTTTGATCAGGCAGGCGTCGCATTGCTTTCTGAGACAATCCACGGTTCGGTGATCGTCTCGTAAAACGGTGGTCACCAGAACCCGGGCGTTCGCTTGGAGCAGAGGGTATCGTTCCTCCTCCCTCCGCAACCCGGCGACCACCTCACGCCAATTCGCGCCGGGCTGGAGCAGATCGAGGCAGAGGAAGTCGTACGGCTCCCCCTCCTGCAACGCTTTCCGGGACTCCCGGATCGCCGCGTCGCCGTCCGGCACGACCACGCAGGGTCCGCAAACCGCGAGGAGCGCTTCCAGCCTTCGACCGTCGCCTCGTGTTTCCTGCACCACGAGCGTCTTCATCCCAAACCACCTCCACGTACCGGAAAATCAAAGGCGGCGACGATCCGTTTGTGGCCCAACGGGGGGTTCCGGCCTCCGGACCGCCGCCGACACGCCTTTATTCGCGTTTTTCACCGACATGCGAAAAGGCGCGGCCTCCAGCATCCCTCGGGGATCCGGTGGCCACGCCTTCGTCTTACAGCTCCGTTTCTCTGTACGACAAGGCAGCTATCAGGTACGCTGCGTTGCTTCCTTCCGATTATCGGCGGCCCGCCGCCGGGCTTTACCGAAAAAGACGCTTTTTTTAAGGGACCGTAACCGCTTCCACTTCATAGAGTTTGTCGGCCATCACCTCACGGAACACCTGTAGGACCTTGGGCGAGAACTGCGTCCCCGACCCCTTTTCCAACTCGGCGAAAGCCTGGACGGGGGGTCTACCCGCCCGGTAGGGGCGGTCGGTGACGATCGCGTCGTAGGTGTCCGCCACGGAGATGATCTGCGACTCGATGGGAAGAGCCGTGCCCTCCATCCCCCCCTCCTTGTAGTGAAGGTGATGCATCTCGATTACGGGAACGACCTCTTGCAGGATGCCGCCGAGAGAGTCGATCATCCGCGCCCCGCGTTCGGCGTGGGTCGCCACCTCCGCCCGCTCCGCCTCGGTCAACGCGGAAGCCTTGCGGATCAGGTCCAGAGAGATCTCCACCTTCCCGATATCGTGCAGCAACCCGCCGACCCTGCAGTTCTCCACCATGCGCCGGGAGAGACCCATCCGCTCCGCCACGGCGGCCGCCATCTGGGAGACCCGCATCGAATGGCCGAGCGTGTACCGGTCGTTCGACTCGATGTACTTGGAAAGGATCTCCAGGACGCCCACATAGGCGGAGTGGAGTTCTCGGACCTTCTTCTCCTTCTTCTCGTAGAGAACGCCGGTGACGGCGCTCGTGAGAATCAGGAATCCTCCCCACACGCCGATGGTGAACGCCGCCTCCCCGCCGTCCGAGCCGAGGATCGGCTCCGAAGCGGCCTGCATGAAAAAGACCAGAAAAGCGATGGAGAGGAGCGACGTGAGCAGCGCCGCCCTGAGGCCGAGCACGTATCCGGCGAGCAGGGCGGGAAGAAAGTAGAAATGCAGAAACGAGGCTTGATGAACGACCAGGAGATGCATGGTGAGCACGCCGCCGAAGACCGAAAGCACCACGAGAGCCTCGAAATGGCGGAACACGAATTCCTTGATTCGTTCCATGGTCCGTCCCCCTTCTCCCGGTGTTTTCCGGGATGATGGTTGACGGCCGTCCACCCCCGAGAGCGGCCATTTTTTACGGTTTACTTCTCCTCATCTTCCGTTCCGGTGAAGCGGATCGCCGCCGCCGCCGCGTAATCGGCGAGACGCATCCCCGCCTCCATCTCCTGTTCTCCGTAACGGGTCTCCCGTTCCTCCGGGCCGATCACGCGGTAAACCGTGATCGTACCGATGCGGTCCCGGCCGGAAAGAACCGGCAACCCGAGAAAGGCCGAGACGTTCGCCCTTTTTCGGAGCGACGCCTCCGCTCCCGGATCGCCTCCCGTTTCCCGGGTCGCCCGGCCGGACGTTGTCGCCTTCGCGGAGACGAGTTCATCGAGAAGGGCGAGTGGATGATCCTCGCCGGGCAGCGAGGCGCCGTGCGCGGCGAGAAGCTCCATTTCCTCCGATCCGGCCGCGGCCGGATCCGCCCCCTCGCGCAGGATTCGGACCATCGCCACCTCGGATTCGAGCACCGTGGCCGCCGTGAAAGCGATCAGCTTCGCGAGCCCCGTCCGGTCCCGCGCCGCGGTGAACGCGGTCCCCATCTCGCTGAGCGCGGAGAGGAACGTCATCCGCCGGTTCGACCGATCGTATCCGCAGACCTCGCCGATCCGCGACGCGCCGGCGGCGAGGGCGGAGGCGATCGACTCGCTCCTCTCCTCCTCGGCGCCGGCGGGGAAGCCGGTCTCCAGCAGGAGCACGCCGAACAGATCGGTGTGGTGCAGAATCGGCACCCCCATCTCGAGCAGAACGGCGGTCTCTCCGTTCGGCTCGCTCCGCATCCGGATCGGCGACCGGTTTCGCGCGACCCTCCCGACGAGACCTCTCCCCACCCGGATTCGGGCCGTCGCGATCGCGCCGGCGGCGGGTCCCGCGGAAGCGCGCAACTCCAGCTCCTCCTGCTCCGGATCGAGCAGGAAGATCGAGCAGAGATCCGCCTCCAGAACGCCGGCGAGTCGCGCCGCGATCCGCCGCAGCTTGGTGCCAAGGTCGGCGGCCCCGGCCGCGATGGAATCCACTTGAGACCGAATCGACTGCTCGTAAGATCGCCGCTGCATCTCCCGGAGCTCCAGGGAACGCTGAAGCGCCCGTCCGATCTGGAGGCCGAGCCTCCCCACCTGCTCCAGCTCCCTCTCGCCGAAGGTCCTCTCCTCCGGCGGGGCGTTCACATTCAGCACTCCGAGAAGCATGTCGCCGGCGCGGATCGGAACGCTGATGGACGACCCGATCTTGGGCCGCCCTCCGACTCCCTGAAAGCGCTCGTCCCCCACGCGTCCCACCAGGAGAAGCGGTTCCCCCTTCTGGGCCACGCTCCCCGCGATCCCCTCGCCGACCCGCAGCCGTGTCGACCGGGCCACGTTCTCGGGAATTCCCCGGGAAGCGACGATCCGAAGCTCCCTCTCCCCCTCGAGGATCATCAGGCTCCCGGTCACTCCCCCGGAGAGATCGAGCGCCCTTTCGAGAACCCAGTCGCTCAGGCTCTGGAAATCGAGAATGAGGTCGAGCGCCTGCAGGATGCGATCCACCTCGCCGTCGATCCCCGACGCGGCCGGATTTTTCACGGTCTCTTCCCCGGAGTTCCTCTCTCCGTCCTGCGGGCGGGTTTCTCCCGCCGCCCTCTCTCCGAACGCCGCCTCGTCCCCGCCGGCCTCCGCTCTCCCCCTCTTCCGTCTCCCCCGCAGATAGAGATCGGGATCACGCAGGAAGGCGTCGATCTCCTCCGGCTGGACGATCACGGCCCCCGCCGGCGGCCGCCCCCTCAGCCCGGCCCGCAACTCGGCGCGCGCGATCAAGAATGCCTCCGGGGCTCTCGCCCCTTGGGGCGCCGGTTCGCCGCCGCCGGACGCGGCGATCCCCCGCTCCGTGGCGAATGAAAGGCCGGGCGCATCCGGGTCGGGATCCCAAACGCGGAGCAGCCGGACTCCGGTGGATCGGTGGAGAAGGTCGATCAGCGCGAGGTCCTCTTCGGAGGCGCCGACCAGGACGGCGGTGTGGGGTTCCTCCGCGCGGCCTTCTTCGCGGATCCAGAGGAGCAGCCGGCGCCCCTCCGGGTCGTCCCGATCCCAGGCGCGTGCCTCCACGACCCAACGGCGCTCCCCTTCCGGGCTCTGGAGGGAGAGGGTGAATCGGCGGGGGCGCTCCCCGCCACCGTCGCGGAGCAACCCCAGAAGCTCATCACGGAGGGAGGGTGCGCCGCCGGTCGGGCGGACGGGCGCATCGAGCAGAGGATGATCGAAGGGGGCGGGGGGGCCGTCCTCGGCGGCGGCGGCGGCGAACGCCTCGCGGAAACACCGGTTCGCCGAACGGACCCGCAATCCGTCGTCCAACACGGCAACGCCGTCCGGGATCAGATCAAGCAGGCCGCCGCTGAAAGCGAGCAGATAACGGAGCTGTTCTTCCCAAAAGGGATCGGGGAAGGGGGCGCGATTCGCGCCGCTCGGGCCGTTCTTGTTCCGCTCCACGATGGACGTTCTCCCGCGCACGGGTGTGCGCCGTTCCCGGAATCCGCCTTACAGGCGAAGGGCGCGACCGCCGCCCCACCGACCGGAGGCCGCGCGCCGCGCCCGCAAGCCGTTTCACGCGACCTCCGACGCGGCGTTCCGCTACGACGCGGAATCCCTCCGTCCGGACAATCGGCAAACAGCGGGCCCTACTTGAGAACTCCAGGCGGGACTTATAGTTCGCCCATCTCCTTCAGCGTGGTTTCGAGATCCCTTCGGAGATCGCCCAGCGCCTTCGACTTGAAGGAACCCTTGGTCTCCTCGAGTACATCGATGGTCCGGCGGATCTTCCGTGTCAGGTTGTCCAGCCGGGGACACTCCATCAGGCGGCAAACGTCGGAAGAGTCGGGAGAGTAGAGCATTCCCTCGGTGAGGTGCCGCAGATCGGCGAGGGCGGCCATGATGCTTCTGAGCCAGAGGTCGATGAACTCCACGAGCGGGAGGGGACGGGCGGTGTCCGGTTCCGGCTCGGCGATCCGATGCATCAGCTGTTCCATCTCACCGCTCCACTCCCGCATCCTTTCGCTCGACCGGCGGATCGCTTGGGCGGTGCGATAGCGGGCGATGGAGCGCCCCACCGCGTCGATCAGCGCCTGGTTGTCGTAGGGCTTCTCCAGATACTTCACGACGGAAGTTCCGATCGCGTCCCGGGCGGTCTCCTCCGACGGATAACCGGTGATCAGAATGATCGGCAGCCCCTCCACGACCCGGCGGGTGTGATCCACCAACTCCAGGTGTTCGTTTCCGGGCATGCGGATGTCGGCGATCAAGAGGTCGTAGGCGTCCTTCTCCAGGCGGGCGAGAGCGGCCGACCCGTCCGGAACTCCGTCGCACTCGTACCCCGCGCGCTCGAGCAGCCTGCAAATCGTTTTCAAGTAATTCGCGTCGTCGTCCGCGATCAACACGCGTCCCTGCGCCACCGCGACCATGATCAGTTCCTCCCCTGATCCTCTATAGGAAGTCGAATCCGGAAAACGGTTCCCCCTCCGGCCCCGCCGGTGAAGTCGATGGTGCCCCCGATGCTCTCCACCAAGGTCCGGGTCAGGGACAGGCCGAGCCCCATGCCCGATGTGGGCCCGGACGTTTTCGTCGTGAAAAATGGTTCGAACACTTTATCCGCGATCTCTTCGGCGATTCCCTCGCCCCGGTCCTCGACCTCGATAACGAACCGGTCCCTTCCCGATTTCTTTACCCTCACGCTCACCGTGGAACGGTCGGGCGAGGCTTCCAACGCATTACGGATCACGTTGAAGATCGCCGTGCGGAGCGCCCCCTCGCCGAGACGAACGGTGAGGTTCGGGGGATCGATCGCCGTCTCCACCTCGCCCCCCCTCCCCTTTTCCCCTTGAGCGATGAGCTTCACCACGTCATCGAGGAGAGACGCGATCCGAAATGTACGGATCGTCGACTCGCTCGGCTTGTAGATCGTATACATCAAACGGACGATCTCGGCGAGGCGCTCGATCTCGTTCTGCACGATCTCCACGAACTCCAAATTGGGATGGTCCGGCGGAACGGCGTCGCGGATCAGGCTGATCGAGTTCTTGATCGCCGCCAATGGGTTGTTGATCTCGTGGGCGATCCCCGCGGCGAGACGGGCCGTTGCGGCGAGACGGTCCACCGCCCTCTGCCGGCGCTCCAGCTCCCGGATACGGAGCGTCCTCTCCTCCACCAGATCCTCCAGCTCGTTCTGGCGCCGCTTCCTCTCGGTCACGTCCGCGAGGATGCAGTGGGCGCGGTCGATCCGGCCCAGGGAGTCCACTCCGGTTCGGCCGTTGAAGGAAACGACCAGCGGTTCGCCGGTCACCCGAACGATCGGGAACTCCGCGTCGATGGCGCCGGTGGAGAAAAGAACGCGGAACCACTCGTCGTAGTTTTCCCTCGCCTCCGGCGCGACCAGGTTCCGGAAGGGGCGGCCGATGACCTCCTCCCGCTCATAGCCGAGAAGATCGAGCCATGCGTCGTTCACCCCGATCAGACATCCCGCCGGATCGATCGATTGGTAGGCGAGGGGCGCGTTTTCGTAGAGGGTCCGGAAACGGCGTTCGCTCTCCTCCAAAATCGCTCTCGCCTCTACCTCCTTGGTAATGTCTTGCGTGATGACGAAGAAGTAGGTCCGTCCGCCCAGGCGGATCACCGTCGATTCGACCCGGCAGGGAATCGATTTCCCCTCACGGTTCAGATTGGTCACCTCCGCCGAATATCCGTTCTGCTCGACGGTCTGCCGGATGATCTCCGGTATGTGCCCCGCCAAATCGGGGGGGACGAGATCGCGGGCGTTCATTCCGATCAGCTCTTCCCGCCGGAATCCGGTGAGTTTTTCCGCCTCCGCGTTGGCGTCCAGGATGTCCCCGTTCATGTTCTCCAGGTAAATCGCCACCGGCGCCTTATCGAAAATGGTACGGAAACGGATCTCGCTCTCGCGAAGCGCTTCCTGTGCGCGGAGCCGGGTGTAGGCGGCGCTCAACTCACGGCTGATCGCCCGGAGGATCTCTCGATCCCGGGGAATGATACGACGCTCCCCCCGACAGGCGAGATTGAGAGAGCCGACCACCCGCCCGTTCATCCAAAGAGGGAGGGAGGCGCCGGCACCGAAGCCGTAGGCGCCGATCCTCTCCCGCCCGTCCTCCAGGAGATCCGTGTCGATGATCGGCTCGCCGTCGATGAAGATCCTACGGAAGGGTTCCGTCTCGATCGGCAGGCCGCGCAGGCGATCGGGGAACTCTTCGGGAAGGCCGTGTTCGATCTCGAGAAAGGCTTTTCGCTCCGCGGCGTCGACAAGGTAGATCCCTCCGGCGTCGAAACCGAGGAGTCCGGCGGTGGCGGCGAGCACCTCGCGGAGGAGAGAGTCCACATTCTCCGCCCGGTTTCCGATCGTGGTGATCCGGCCCAGGATGTCCGTCCGCCGAACCTCTTCCCGGCGGACCTCCTCGGCCCGCACCCGCTCCGTGACGTCCCAGAAGACGACCTGCGCGGCGGGACGCCCCTGGAACACGACGGAAGTCGCTTCCGTTTCCACGTCGATCTCCTCGCCGCCCTTCCGGATGAATCGCAAGGCGATCTTCGGGGCTTTACTCTCCCTTCCGTACACCCAGCGCATCCGCTTCCGCGCGATCTCGTGGTAGGCGGGGGAAACGATATTCAATATGTTCGTTCCGACCAGCTCTTTTCCCGAAACGGCGAGCATCTCCGCCGCCGCCCGGTTGAGAAAGACGACCTTCTCCTCGCAGTGGATCAGGATCGGCACGGGTGAATTGTCCACCAGAAGGCGGTAACGCTCTTCGCTCTCGCGGAGAGCCCGCTCCGCCTGCCGTCGCTCCGTCACGTCCTCGCCGCAGCTGAGCACGCCCGTCGGCTTCCCCTTCTCGTCGGTGAGAATCGTGTTGGTCCAGGAGACCAGGCGTTCCTCGCCGGACCGGGTTAAAACCTCGTTCTCGTACGCGCCCTCCAATATATCTTCTTGTTTGAGAATTTTATGGAAGAATTCCCAGAGGGACGGCCGGCGCCGCTCGGGCACGCACGTGTCGATCCAGTTCCGCCCCAGGAGGTCGGATTCCCCCCAACCGAGAACGCTGCACCCCTTCCTGTTGATCAGCCGAATCCCCGCGGAACGATCGAGAGCGACGAGGATCACTTCGGCGGCGTCCAGATAACGCTGCGCCCGGTCCCGTTCCTCCCGGAGCACCTTTTCGGTCCGAATACGAACGGAGACGTCCCGAACGATCACCAGATTCGCCGGATGCCCCCCCCACTCCGTTCGAGAAGGAGTGATCTCGACGACGATTTTCCGCCCCGACTTGTGACGGATCGCCGTCTCGTAACCGGTCTCCACCGATTCTCCGCTGAGCCGCCGCTCGTTGTTCGCCCGGAGCCGGTCCCGTTCGTCGGGGTGGGCCAGGTCGAACAGGTTGAGACGGAGAAGTTCCTCGATGGAGTAACCGGAGATCTGCTCCATTCGCGGGTTCGCGTAGACGTGCTTTCCGCCCTTGAGGCTGATGATGATTCCGTCGTTGGCGTGATCGGCGAGGGTACGGAACCGCGCTTCCTTCTCCAGTTTCTCCCGTTCGAGCCTCGTGTAGCGAGCTTGATCGGAGATGGTGACGACCACGCCGAGGAGATCGCCAGTAGGGTCGACGAGCGGGAGAATGGAAAAGGCGACCGGGACCGTTCCGCCCGTTTTACGCAGGAAGACGGTTTTACCGCTGATCGCCTCCCCCTGCCGGAGACGGTCTCCCTCCGCCCGCGCTTCGGAAGCGGTGGATTGTTCCATGAGGTCGAACACGGATCGCTCGAGGAGTTCCCGCTCTTCGTAGCCCACGATGGCGCAGAATCGGCCGTTGGCCCTGAGGAAACGTCCCTTGCCGTCGACGACGGCCACACCGTCGAGGAGCGCCTCGACGGCGCCGCCCGGCTCGACCGACTCGTAGCCTTCCGTCCGCTCCGGATGTTCGCCCCTATGGTTCTCTCTCTCGTTCAACGTCGTCCCCCCGGGGGCGGGCCCCCCGTCGGGTTCGCGGCTCGATGAGGGGGGCGCCCGCTCGCGGCGTGATGTTCGTGCGCTGAGGACCCGGAGCCCGACACTAACCATACACCAAGTGACGATCGATCGGCGATGGAATCCCGGGGGCGTTCGAGCGCGGGATTGGATCGGACGGAAAACCGGATTATCTTTATCCTAAGGGGAACGGACGGGAGACGGGACACCACCGGAGAGGAGAGAAATGGCGCAACCGAACGAAATCTTGGCGCGGCTCGAGGAGGAGAGTGTCCTCGAGGTGACCTTGGAGGAATGGGAGGGGTTCCTCGCGGAGGCGGAGAAGATCCGTGAGGAGAAACCGATTCTCTCCGAGGCGATACGCGTGCTTCGGATCGGCGGTCGTATCGTGGTTCAAGAGACGTCGAACCGGAAGGAGATTCTTCTCCGCCGGTTTGCCGGCGTCGAAGAGGCGGACGCCTTCGTCCGGGACAGGATGGACACCTATGACCGGATGTGGGACGGCTGCGGCTGCCGCGTAGACTATTACGAGTAAACCGTTAGGAAACCGGGAAACAGCGGCGGCTCGATCGGTGGCGGCGGGTATGGCGTATCCCCCACCCGATTTCCGTCAGTCGCTATTCGGGGTCGCGTTTCCGACCGGCGCCGACTCGCCTTCGGGGATCTCGGGTGGGTAATATTTCTCGAGACACTCGGGGCAGATGCTGTGACTGAACTCCGCCGCCGAATGGTCCTCGATGTAGGACTCGATCTTTTGCCAGGACTCCTGATCGTCGCGGATCTTGTGGCAATGCATGCAAATCGGGATGAGCCCCTGGAGCGTCTTGACGTGGGCCAGCGCCCCCTCCAGATCGCGCAGGCGTTTCGCCAACTGTTCCTGCAGGCCGAGCACCCGATCCCCCACGGCGACCCTGGCCCGAAGCTCCGCGTGATGGAAAGGTTTGGTGATGTAGTCGTTCGCACCGGCGTCCAGACCACGCACCACGTCTTCCTTTCCGTCCCGCGCGGTGAGAAGAATCACGTAAGACGATGCGAGCTTCTCCTCGCCGCGGATCTTCTCGATTAACTCGACGCCGTCCAGGCCGGGCATCACCCAATCGAGAAGAACGAGGCGAGGCGGGAGCGAGCCGCACAAAGCCGACCAGGCTTTTTCTCCATCGTCGACCGCCTCCACTTCATAGCCCCACTTCTTCAGCGCTTCTTCCAGGAAGATCCGATAGGTGGGGTCATCGTCCGCGATCAGAACACGCATGTATCTTCTCTCTCCTCGAGGCCTCTTCCGCGGGAACGAAGGCTCATCCGGCGATTCGCGTCTCTTTCGGTTTTTCGGCAGACCTTTCCCGCGGCTTAACCGGTATTGCGGCCCAGGAAAACCCTTAGCCGCCTTTTCCACAGCGGGTTATACATTTCGCCTTCCATCCGCCCCCGTTCGAGCGTACGCCGTGGCCCCCCCGTGAGCCCTCCGCGGCGCCCCCCCTCCCTCCGAAGCCCCCGATCGTCAAGTAATCGACGAATATGCCGAAACTTGGACTAGTCGGAAGGGCGGCATCCATCGGGGATTTCGCCGCACCGAAGAGTCCGCGCGGGAACGGGCCGGCCGGCCCGAACGGAAAACGAGACGGGAAGACCGGGAGAGGGCGCCGCGCGCTCCAAAGCCGCGCCGGCAGCCGCTAAAGCGAGGCGACACAATGCATACAAGCACCTTGCCGCTCGCGCGGAGAGGCTACACCGCGAACGATGATCCCGCCGAGGCGGCGCGCGAACTCCACGAACAAATCCACTGCGAAGAAACGGCGCTCGGCATTTTCTTCTGCTCGCCCCGGTACGACTTGAACGCGTTGGAAAGGGAACTGGCGGCGCGCTTCGGCGACGTGAACCTCATCGGGTGCACCACCGCCGGTGAGATCACACCCGCCGGCTACCGGAACGACTCGATATCCGGCGTCGGATTCTCTTCCCGCGAATTCCACGCGGTGACCCGGCGGATCGAGAACCTGGCCGGGTTCGAGGTGGGCGGCGGGCTGGAGATCGCCAAGTCCGCACTCGCGGAGCTTCGCGGAGCGGTGAAGGATTTCCGGCGCGAGAACGTGTTCGCCATGCTCCTGGTGGACGGGCTCAGCCTGCGGGAAGAGTCGCTGGTCAGTACGATCTACAACAGCCTGGGTGAAATCCCCCTCTTCGGCGGTTCCGCGGGCGACGGCCTCGAATTCGGGCGCACCTGGATCTTCCACGAAGGCGCCTTCCGGGCGAATGCCGCGGTTCTCACCCTGGTGCACACCTCCGCCCCCTTTTCCGTCTTCAAGACCCAGCACTTCATCAGCACCGACAACAAGCTGGTGGTGACCGGGGCCGATTCCCCCCTGCGCGTGGTCTACGAGCTGAACGGCGAACCGGCGGCGGACGCCTACGCGCAAATGGTCGATGTCCCCGTGAACGCTTTGGACCCGACCGTTTTCGCCACCCATCCCGTGGTGGTCAAGATCGGCGGCGCCTATTACGTCCGTTCCATACAGAAGATGAACGAGGACCGCAGCCTCTCCTTCTATTGCGCCATCGACGAGGGGATCGTGCTCTCCCTGGCGCGCGGGATGGACCTGGTGAAGGATCTTCACGATCTCTTCCGACATGTGCGGGACCGGGTGGGCGAGCCGCGGATCGTCATCGGCTGCGACTGCATCCTCCGGAATCTCGAACTGGACCGGAGAGGGATCAAGGACGAGGTCGGCCGGATCATGAGCGAGAACCACGTAATCGGCTTCAGCACCTACGGAGAGCAATTCAACGCCATGCACGTCAACCAGACCTTCACCGGGGTCGCGATCGGATCGAAGAAGGAAGGCGACGCGGAATGAACCCTCCGGAGACGGCGGGCCGGACGGAGGAGATCCATCTCCTCGAGGAGCGGATCGCCAAGCTCGAGAAGATCAACCGGGTCTTGATGGACCGTGTCGAGCGGAGCATGGATTCGCAGGGGAACGCCTTCTCCATGTTCCAAACGGCGATTCTTCTGGAGGACAAGGTCCGGGACAGGACGCGCGCTTTGGAAGCGGCGATGCGCGAGCTGGAGGAGACCAACACGCAGCTCCAGACCTCCAAGGAAAGGGCCGAAGCGGCGAACCTCGCCAAGAGCGAGTTTCTCGCCAACATGAGCCACGAGATCCGCACCCCGATGAACGGCGTGATGGGGATGCTCCACCTCGTCCTCGAGAGCGATCTCAGGGACGACCAACGGGAATACCTCCGTATCGCCCAGTCCTCCGCCGACAGCCTCCTGAAGGTGATCAACGATATTCTCGACTATTCAAAGATCGAGGCGGGAAAACTCTCCCTCGATTTGGTCCCCTTCCACTTGCGCGATCTGGTCGCCGAGTCGGTCCAGGCGATCGCCCTGCAGGGCCAGGAACGGCGGATCCGTTTCGTCCATCATGTCGAGCCGACCGTGCCGGACCGGTTGATCGGCGACGACGGGCGGCTCCGGCAGGTGCTCACCAATCTCGTGGGGAACGCCCTCAAGTTCACCGAGTCGGGTGAAGTGGCGGTCACCGTGAAACGCCTCCCCGAAGCGGAGCCGGGGCGGGTCCGCCTCCTCTTCCGCGTGCGGGACACGGGCGCGGGAATCCCGGCGGAGAAACGGGCGCTCATCTTCCACGCCTTCTCCCAGGCGGACGGCTCGACGACCCGGAAATACGGCGGCACCGGCCTGGGTCTCACCATCAGCACGCGCCTGGTCCGCATGATGGGAGGAGAGATCTCCGTGGAGAGCCGCGTCGGCGAAGGGAGCACCTTCTCTTTCACCGTTCTCTTCGAGGAAGCGGCCGCGGAAACGCGTCCCGATCTCAACTCGGGAGGGATGCGCGTTCTGGACGGCCTCCGGGCTCTCGTGGTGGACGACAACCCGACCAACCGGCGCTACATCCAGGACATGCTTCGCCAGTGGAAGATGGAGACCCTGTGCGTCGCGAGCGGCCCGGAGGGGCTTGCGGAGCTGGCGCGGGCGGCGGCCCGCGGCGAACCCTACCCCCTCGTCCTTCTGGACGGGGAGATGCCCGCCATGGACGGGTATGAAGTGGCGCGCCGCATTTTGATGAACCCCGCCGGCGGCGCCCCGCGCATCATCATGCTGACTTCCAGCCCGCGGCCCGGCCAAACCGACGAGTGCAAACGTCTCGGCGTCTTCTCCATTCTTCTGAAACCGGTCAAGCCGTCCAGCCTCCTCGAGATTCTGATCCGCTCGGTGAACGATCTGCCTCTAGGAGCGCTGTCGGCGGCGCGATCGGAGGCGGATGGGACGGAAAAGGCGGGGCTTCGCATCCTTCTCGCCGAGGACAACGTGATCAACCAGCAGGTGGCGGAGGCGTTTCTGCGCAAGAAGGGCCACACCTACCGGATCGCCTCCGACGGAATGGAGGCGGTCGCCGCATTCGGGGAGGAACCTTTCGACCTGGTGTTGATGGATCTGCAGATGCCGAAGATGGACGGCATTGAGGCGACCGCGGCCATCCGCGCCCGGGAGAAGGAAACCGGCGTGCACGTGCCGATCATCGCCATGACCGCCCACGCCATGAGCGGGGACCGGGAGCGTTGCCTCGAAGCCGGGATGGACGATTACGTGAGCAAACCGATTCAGATGAAGGAACTGACCGCCGCCATCGAGCGCCAGGCTCCGCGGCGATAACCGCCGGACCGATCCTCGCCTCGCCCCCGTTCCGATCAGCCTCCGGGGAAGTGCGTGACCCGCACCAGCCAGACGGTCATGCCGAAGCCGATGGCGAGTTTGATCGCCGAGGCGAGCGATCTTCCCAAAAAAGCGCCCCATCCCGCCCGCGCGGTGCGATCCTCGTCGGTACCGCCCAACCGCTCCCCCAGAACCGCGCCGAGCGCCGTCCCCGCGAAGGAACCGATCAGCGTCCCCACCAGCGGGAAGATGACGCTGCCGATCGCCGCGCCGGCCAGCCCCCCCGCGAAGGCGCCTCCCATCCCCCATCCGGTGGCGCCGTAGCGCCTCGCCACCAGCGATCCGAGAAGCGCCTCCAGCACCTCCCCCGCCGCGGTCAGCGCCGCGAGCACGAGCAAGGCGACCCAAGAGAAGAGGGTGAAACGGGTGACGATTCCGACCACGACCACCGCCCCGAGCAGGATGAAATTTCCCCCCAGCCCGAGAGGAATGGCGAGAAGCCCCGCCAGAAGAACGGCGTCGAGAAGAACGAGCCCCACGATCCGGAGCGCGGTCATGCCGATTTCAGACCACATCCGCTTCTCCTCCGCCCGGCGGCGTCCCTTTCCAGATTAACGGTCCGACCGGCGCGGCGCAAGGGAACGGTCCCGGGGAACACAAGGCGCCCCTCCGAAACGAACGGCTTTCCCGGCAAGGAGTTGCGCCGTTACACACCTCCCCTCCCTTATCCCGCCTCCCCCCCCACTCCCGGGGAAATCCTTGGATTTTCCGGGCTCCCTACCTACAATGGACGCGACATTCTACCGAACCGGTTTCCTTCAACTCGAAGATAGGAGCCCCAACGCGGTTCCCGGCACGGGGTGGGGCGCCCAAGGAGGGGTATAGAAGTGCCAAAAGGAGTCCCCACGACCATAGACGGTATCGAGGCGGTCGCCTATACCGCCTATCGGATCAACGAGGTCATCGCGATCTATCCGATCACCCCCGCGTCGGGGATGGGAGAGTGGGCCGACGCATGGGCGTCGGAAGGGATCCCCAACATCTGGGGGACCGTTCCCAACGTGGCGGAGATGCAGAGCGAGGCGGGCGCCGCCGGCGCCGTTCACGGATCCCTGCAGGGGGGCGCGCTCACCACGACCTTCACCGCCTCCCAGGGGCTGCTGCTGAAGATCCCGAACATGTATAAGATCGCCGGCGAGTTGACCCCCACGGTCTTCAACGTGGCCGCGCGCACCGTGGCGACCCACGCCCTCTCCATTTTCGGGGATCATAGCGACGTGATGGCCGCGCGGGCGACCGGCTTCGCGCTGATGCCCTCCGGCTCGGTGCAGGAGGCGACGGATCTGGCGTTGATCGCCCAGGCCGCGTCGCTCCGCTCCCGCGTTCCCTTCCTCCATTTCTTCGACGGCTTCCGCACCTCCCACGAAGTGCAGAAGATCGAACTGCTGTCCGAAGACGTGATGCGGGCGATGATCGACTACAAGCTGGTGGCGGAGCACCGCGCCCGCGCGCTCTCGCCGGATCGCCCCTTCATCCGGGGCACCGCGCAAAACCCGGACGTTTTCTTCCAGGCCCGCGAGACGGTGAACCCCTTCTACCTCGCCTGCCCGGAGATCACCCGGGAGGTGATGGATCGATTCGCCGAACTGACCGGCCGCCGCTACCGCCTCTTCGATTACTTCGGCCATCCCGAGGCGGAGCGTGTGATCGTCATCATGGGTTCCGGCGCCGAGGTCGTGCACGAAACGGTGGATCACATGGTCGCCGCGGGAGAGAAGGTCGGAGTCGTCAAGGTGCGTCTCTACCGCCCCTTCGACGTCCCCAGCTTCCTGGAAGCCCTGCCGCCCACGGTCAAGGCGATCGCCGCGATGGACCGCACCAAGGAGCCCGGCGCCGTCGGGGAGCCGCTCTACATGGATTGCGTCACCGCGGTGGAAGAGGGAATGGCCGGGGACCGGGGCACGCTCCAATCGCGGCCCCGCGTGGTCGGCGGCCGCTACGGCCTGTCGTCGAAGGAGTTCACCCCCGCCATGATCAAGGCGGTCTTCGACAACCTGTCCGGGGCGAAACCGAAAAATCGTTTCACCGTCGGCATCGAGGACGACGTGACCCACTCGTCGCTCCCCTTCGATCCCGAGTTCTCCACCGAACCGAAGGAAGTGGTCCGCGCCCTCTTCTACGGCCTCGGATCGGACGGCACGGTGGGCGCCAATAAAAACTCCATCAAGATCATCGGCGAGGGGACGGACAACTACGCCCAGGGTTACTTCGTTTACGACTCAAAGAAAGCGGGCGCGGTGACCGTCTCCCATCTCCGCTTCGGTCCGAAGCCGATTCGCTCCTCCTATCTCGTGACCAAGGCGTCCTTCGTCGCCTGCCACCAGACCGTGTTCCTGGAGCGTTACGACATGCTCCGAAACCTGATTCCGGGCGGCGTTTTTCTGCTCAACTGCCCCTGGGGGCCGGACGAGGTTTGGGACCATCTCCCCCGGGAGGTGCAGGAGGGGCTGATCGCCAAGAAAGCGCGCTTCTATGTCATCGACGCCTACCAGGTGGCCGGGGACAGCGGGATGGGCGGCCGCATCAACACGGTGATGCAGGTTTGCTTCTTCGCCATTTCCGGAGTGCTTCCCCGCGAGGAAGCGATCCAGGCGATCAAGGACTCGATCAAGAAAACATACGGCAAGAAGGGCGAAGAGGTGGTGAAGATGAACTTCGCCGCCGTGGACAACAGCATCGCCCACCTGCACGAGGTGAAGTACCCGGAGAAGGCGACCAGCGGAACCCGGATGCCGCCGCCGGTGCCGCCGGAGGCGCCGGAGTTCGTGCGCAAGGTGACCGCCGAGATCCTCGCCGGCCGGGGCGACTCCGTGCCGGTGAGCGCCTTCCCGGCGGACGGCACGTTCCCGAGCGGAACCACCCGCTGGGAGAAGAGGAACATCGCCCTCGAGATCCCGGTTTGGGACCCGGAGACGTGCATTCAGTGCGGCAAGTGTTCCGCCATCTGCCCCCACGCCACGATTCGGATGAAGGTGTACGATCCGAAGCTCCTGAAGGGAGCGCCGGCGACCTTCCGATCCACCGAGCCGCGTGACAAGGCGTGGAAGGAGAAGGGCTACGTCTTCACCCTCCAGATCGCGCCCGAGGACTGCACCGGCTGCGGTCTCTGCGTCGAGGCGTGCCCGGCGAAGAACAAGACCGAGACGGCGCGGAAGGCGATCAACATGGCGGCCCAACCGCCGCTCCGCGAGACGGAACGGGAGAACTGGGAGTTTTTCCTCGGCCTGCCGGATCCGGATCGAAGGGAGATCCGCGCCGATCTGCTGCGCCAGCAGCAGTTGCAGCTCCCTCTCTTCGAGTTCAGCGGCGCCTGCGCCGGTTGCGGCGAGACGCCCTACCTCAAGATGATGTCCCAGCTCTTCGGCGACCGCGCGCTCATCGCCAACGCCACCGGTTGCTCGTCCATCTACGGCGGCAACCTCCCCACCACCCCCTACTCCGTGAACGCCGACGGCCGGGGTCCCGCCTGGTCGAACTCGCTCTTCGAGGACAACGCCGAGTTCGGACTCGGCTTCCGTCTCGCCGTGGACAAACAGAAACAGTACGCGGCGGAGCTGTTGAAAAAGCTCGCCGGCGACGTGGGGGAAGGGCTCGTCAAGGAGATCCTCGGCGCGCAGCAGCAGACCGAGATCGACATCATGGCGCAGAGGGAGCGGGTGGAGCGCCTCAAGAAGGCGCTCGCCGCCAAGGACTCGGAGGACGCCCGCAGGCTTCTCGGCATGGCGGATCTCCTGGTTCGCAAGAGCGTGTGGATCATCGGCGGCGACGGCTGGGCCTACGACATCGGCTTCGGCGGCCTGGACCACGTTTTCGCCATGGGCCGAGACGTGAACATTCTCGTGCTGGATACGGAGGTTTACTCCAACACCGGCGGCCAGTGCTCGAAATCGACCCCGCGCGGGGCGGTGGCCAAGTACGCCGCGGCGGGCAAGCCGGCGCCCAAGAAGGATCTGGGCTTGATCGCCATGACCTACGGCACGGTCTACGTGGCGCGGATCGCCATGGGGGCGAACGACGGGCAGGCGCTCAAGGCCTTCCTCGAGGCGGATGCGTTTCCGGGAACTTCGCTCATCCTCGCCTATAGCCACTGCATCGCCCACGGCATCGACATGTCCACGGCGACGCGGAACCAGAAGATGGCGGTGGACACCGGGCAGTGGCCCCTCTTCCGCTTCCACCCGGGACGGGAGGCGGCCGGCGAGAACCCTCTGCAACTGGACTCAAAACCCCCGAAGGTTCCGGTATCGGAATTCATGGAGATGGAGAACCGCTTCCGGATGTTGAAGAAGAGCAAGCCGGAGAACGCCAAGCGTTTCCTCGCCGAGGCGCAGCAGGACGTGAACACCCGCTGGGCCTACTACCAGTACCTGGCGGATCGCGGCAAGGATTCGGCGAAAGGGAAATAGGAACGCGTCCCGCCCGGCGGACCGGACCGGCTCCGCGCCGTTTCCGGTCCCGCCGGGCTTCGCTAGGCCGGTTCGCGCCGGCGATTGGAGTGGCAGCGATCATGAATCTCACGACCCACTATCTCGGACTGGAGCTGAAGAATCCGCTCGTCCCCAGCGCCTCTCCGCTCATGCACGAGCTGGACACGATCAAGAGGCTGGAGGACGCCGGCGCCTCGGCCGTGGTGCTCCACTCGCTCTTCGAGGAGCAGATCCGCCACGAGAGCCGCGAGCTGGATCACCACATGACCGCGGGAACGGAGAGCTTCGCCGAAGCGCTCACCTACTTCCCCGAGCCCTCCGAGTTCCGGCTCGGACCGGAGGAGTATCTGGAACACATCCGGAAGGCGAAAGGCGCCGCGTCGATCCCGATCATCGCCAGCCTGAACGGCACGACGCCGGGCGGCTGGACCGGCTACGCGAAGAAGATGGAGGAAGCCGGCGCCGATGCTTTGGAGCTGAACCTCTACTCCATTCCCACCGACCGCGACGCGTCGTGCGTGGACGTCGAGAAGGCGTACCTGGAAGTGGTTCGCGCGGTGAAGGGTTTGGTGGGCGTTCCCGTGGCGGTGAAGCTCTCCCCCTTCTTCACCAACACGGCCCGCGCGGCGGCGGACTTCGTCTCCGCCGGGGCGAACGGGCTCGTCCTGTTCAACCGTTTTTACCAGCCCGACATCGACCTGAAGGAACTCGAGGTGAAGCCGGACGTTTCGCTGAGCACCTCCGCCGACATCCGGCTGCCGCTCCGTTGGATCGCGATCCTTTACGGCCGGGTCGAAGCGGACTTCGCCGCCACCGGCGGGGTGCACACCCACGAGGACGTTCTCAAGCTCCTCATGGCGGGCGCCAAGGTCACCATGCTCTGCGCCGCGCTCCTGAAAAAGGGGCCGGGCGAACTCGCCGTGATCGAACGCGGCCTCCGCGAGTGGATGGAGAAGAACGAATACGATTCCGTCGTCCAGATGCAGGGGAGCATGAGCCAGCGGAAGGTGGGCGATCCGACCGCCTTCGAGCGTGCCCAGTACATGCGCACCCTGCGCAGCTGGAAGCCCGTGATCTGATCGGTGCGCGAGACCGGGCCGGCGGACGTCCGAGGCGGGGCGCCCGCCGGCATCGGCGCCGAAACGAACGAGAAAGGATCCCACGGATCCATCCGAAGACGAATCCCCCGTAGGAAGGAGTGCGAGGCATGGCGCAAGAACTGCCGAAGCTGCCCTATCCGTACGACGCGTTGGAACCCCACATCGACGCGCGCACGCTGGAGATTCACCATTCGAAACATCACGCCGGATACGTAACCAACCTGAACAAGATTCTCGACGCGAACCCGGACCTGGCCGCGATGGATTTGAAGAAACTGATCTCCCATCCGGAGAAAGCGCCCGAAGCGGTCCGGCCGGGGGTGATCTTCCACGGCGGCGGAACCTGGAACCACACGCTCTATTGGAACAGCATGTCCCCCGACGGCGGCGGCGAGCCCTCGGGTCCTCTCGCGACGGCGTTGGACCGCGACTTCGGGGGTTTCGACGAGTTCAGGAAGGCCTTCGCCGCCAAGGCGGCGGGGCAGTTCGGGAGCGGCTGGGGCTGGCTCTCGGCGGACAAGAAGGGGAAGCTGATCGTCACCTCCACGCTCAACCACGAGGTGCCGATGACCGACGGCCTGGAGCCGATCCTGGTGGTGGACGTGTGGGAACACGCTTACTATCTCAAGTATCAGAACCTGCGCCCCACATACCTCGAGAGCTGGTGGAACCTGGTCGACTGGAAAGAGGTGGAGAAGCGCTTCGCGGCGATCGCCGTCTAGCGGTCCGCCTTTCGCCGGAAGGAATCGGAGAGGGCTCGGTCCGAACGACCGGGCCCTTTTCTCGGGCGGGCGGACCGGTCGCGCCCGGCTGCGCGCCCGTGGTAGAATAAGGGTTCGCTCCGGCGACGATGAACCAGGCCCACGCCCCGGGAGGAACGATGGAGGACCTGCGCTTCGACGACCGCGACCTCGAACGGCTCCGCCGCCACGGCGTCGCGCCGGAGGAGGCGGCCCGCCAGTACGAGCTGCTCCGAAACCCGCCGGGCTACGCCCGCCTCGACCGCGCCTGTCGCCCCGGCGACGGGATTCGAATTTTGGGACAAGAGGAGACTGAAGAAGCGCTCGCGGCGTACGAACGGGCCCGGGCGGCCAACCGGTTCAGCAAGTTCGTCCCCGCCTCCGGCGCGGCGACCCGAATGTTCCGGGCGCTCCAGTGGTTCCGAAACGAGCCGCGTGACCTCTCCCGTCGCGATGTGGAGGAGGCCGCGTCGAAGGGTGAGGATCGCGCCACGGGGCTCCTCCGCTTCCTGGACGCCCTCCCCCGGTTCGCCTTCTTCGAGGACCTGCGCGTCCATCTCGCCCGCTCCGGCGGAGGGGACGCGGAAAGCCTCGCCGCCGCTTTTCTCTATCGGCCTGTTCTGGACGCGCTCCTCGCGCCGGAGGCGATGGGATACGCCTCCCTCCCCAAGGGACTCATCCCATTCCATAAATACGGCGACGGACCCAGGACCGCCTTCGAGGAGCACCTGGTCGAGGCGGCGCTTTACGCCCGCGGCGCCGACGCCGGCGTCCGCCTCCATTTCACGATTTCCCCCGACCAGGAGACCCGCTTCCGGGAGGTTCTGGACCGCGCCTGCCCGAAGGGCGAGAGGGAAGGGACGCGCTACCGGGTCGGTTTCTCCGCGCAGAAGCCCTCCACCGATACGATCGCCGTGGACTTCGAGGACCGGATCTTCCGCGACGGGGACGGATCGATCCTCTTCCGGCCCGGCGGACACGGCGCGCTCATCGAAAACCTGAATGAACTTCATGGAGACCTGGTCTTCATCAAGAACATCGACAACGTCTCGCCTGCGCAGAACGGCGGCGAGGCGGTGCGGAGCAAGAAGACCCTCGCCGGTCTTCTGGTGCTTCTCCAGGAAAAAATCCACGCGCACCTGGAGGTGCTGGCCGGCGGCGCGGAGGGTGAGGAGCTGGAGGGGATCGCCGCCTTCGCCCGGACGACGCTCCACCTGGAAACGGACGGTATCGCGCGGCGCGGCGCCGGCGCTCTCCGGGAGTTCCTCCTTCGCCGGCTCGACCGCCCGATCCGTGTGTGCGGCATGGTGCGGAATCAGGGAGACCCCGGGGGCGGCCCCTTCTGGGTGCGAGGCGCAAACGGATTCGTCACCCCCCAGATCGTCGAGACCTCGCAGATCGACCGCGGTTCTCCGGAGCAGATGGAGATCCTCCGCTCGGCGACCCATTTCAACCCGGTGGACCTGGTCTGCGGCGCGCGGAACCATCGCGGCGAGCCCCACGACCTGACCCGCTTCATCGATCCCTCGGCGGTGTTTATTTCTCGCAAGTCCAAAGACGGCAAAGAGTTAAAAGCCCTCGAACGGCCGGGCCTCTGGAACGGCGCCATGGCGGGCTGGATCACCGTCTTCGTCGAAGTCCCCTCCCACACCTTCACCCCGGTGAAACAGGTGACGGACCTGCTGAAGCCGGAGCATCAGGCGGGGTAGGCCTTCCCCACACACGTACACGAAGATAAACCATGTACGGGTTCGGGTCCGTTCAGGCGCTGTCGGGCGTCACTCCCGATCCCGATAGCGATAAAAGAAAGGCCCCGTCCGGTGGGACGGGGCCCGTTCGTTTACATGCGGAGCGTTCCGCCGCCCGTCAGACCTTCTCCGAGATCGACCAGGCGGCGCGGACGTACTCCCGGTAGAGACGCTGGATGTTCGCCAGCTTGATCTCCTTGGGACAGGCGGCTTCGCACTCGCCCACGTTGGAACAATTGCCGAAGCCTTCCTTGTCCATCTGCTTGACCATGGCGACGGCGCGGCGCTTCCTCTCCGGCTCTCCCTGCGGGAGGAGCGCCAGCTGGCTGATCTTGGCGCCCACGAAAAGCATCGCCGATCCGTTGGGGCAGGAGGCGACGCACGCGCCGCAACCGATGCAGGCCGCCGCGTCGAAGGCGAGGTCCGCGTTCTTCTTGGGAATCGGGACCGCGTTCGCGTCCTGCGCGTTGCCGGTGTTGACCGAGACGAAACCGCCCGCCTGGATGATCCGGTCGAAGGCGGAGCGATCCACGAGCAGGTCCTTGATGATCGGGAAAGGCTTGGAACGCCACGGCTCGATCACGATCGTGTCGCCGTCCTTGAAGTTCCGCATGTGGAGTTGGCAGACCGTGGTCCCCTTCACAGGACCGTGGGCCTGGCCGTTGATCATCAGCCCGCAACAGCCGCAGATCCCCTCGCGGCAGTCGTGCTCGATGGCGACGGGCTCCTCCCCCTTCAGCACCAGGTCCCGGTTCAGATCGTCCAGCATCTCCAGGAAGGACTGGTCCGGCGAGACGTCGTCCATCGGGTAGGTGACGAGACGACCCTTGGCGTCCGGGCCGGCTTGCCGCCAGATCTTCAGCGTCAGCTTCATGTTGCCCGCGCTCACTTGTAACTCCTTGTCGAAAGCGAAACGAACTCGAAGTCGAGGTTCTCCTTGTGCAGCGCCGGTTCCTTGCCGACGCCCTGGAACTCCCACGCCGAGACGAAGGCGTACTCGTCGTCCTTGCGGACCGCCTCGCCGTCCGGGGTCTGGCTCTCCTCGCGGAGGTGACACCCGCACGATTCGGTGCGCTGAAGCGCGTCCTGCACCATCAACTCGGCGAACTCCAGATAGGCCGCCACGCGGTCCGCGTTCTCCAGAACCTGGTTGAGGTCCTCGTTCCGGCCGACCACCTTGGCGTCCTGCCAGAACTCCTCGCGGATCTCGGGGATCCTGCGGAGCGCCTCGCGCAGTCCTTCCTCGTTCCGGGACATGCCGCACTTCTCCCACATCAACAGGCCGAGATCCTTGTGGATCTCCTCCACCGTGCGGCTTCCGTTCAGGGAGAGAAGGCGGTTGATTCGATCCTTCACGCCCGACACCGCTCCGCGGCAGGCGTCGTGGTCCGCCGCGATCTTGGGGAGCTTCTCGCCCGAGAGATAGCCGCCGATGGTGTAAGGGAGGATGAAGTAGCCGCCGGCGAGCCCCTGCATCAGCGCGCTCGCGCCGAGCCGGTTGGCGCCGTGGTCGGAGTAGTTCGCCTCGCCGATCACGAAGAGGCCCGGCACGGTGCTCATCAAGTTGTAGTCCACCCAGAGGCCGCCCATGGTGTAGTGCGGCGCCGGATAGATGCGCATGGGCACCTGGTAGGGATCCTCGTCGGTGATCTCGTGGTACATCTGGAAGAGGTTGCCGTACTTGGAGTCGATCACGTCCCTGCCGTCCCGGGCGATCGCGTCGCGGAAGTCGAGATACACCGCGTGGCCCGTCGAGCCGACGCCGAAGCCGTCGTCGCACACGCGCTTGGCGGCGCGGGAGGAGACGTCCCTCGGGGCGAGGTTGCCGAAACTCGGGTAGATCCGCTCGAGATAGTAGTCCCGATCCTCATCGGGGATCTGTCCCGGAGGCCGGGTCTCCCCCTTGTTCTTGTAAGCCCAGATCCGCCCGTCGTTCCGGAGGCTTTCGCTCATCAGCGTCAGTTTGGACTGGCGGTCGCCGTGACGGGGGATGCAGGTCGGGTGGATCTGCCCCCAGCTCGCGTTGGCGAAGAAGGCGCCCTTCTTGTGGGCCTGCCAGATGGCGGTCACGTTGCTCGCCATCGCCATGGTGGAGAGGTAGTAGACGCGGGCGTAGCCGCCGGTGGCGAGCACCACCGCGTCGGCGGTGTGCGCCTCCACCTCGCCGGTGATCAGGTCGCGGACGACGATCCCGCGGGCGACGCCGTCCACGAGGACCAGGTCGAGCATGTCCTTGCGGGTGTGCAGCTCCACCTTTCCCGCCGCCACCTGCCGCATGAGCGCGCCGTAGGCTCCGAGAAGAAGCTGCTGTCCCGTCTGCCCGCGCGCGTAGAAGGTGCGCGAGACCTGGGCGCCGCCGAAGGAGCGGTTGGCGAGCAAGCCGCCGTAATCGCGGGCGAAGGGGACGCCCTGGGCGACGCATTGGTCGATGATGTTCACGCTCACCTGGGCGAGCCGGTAGACGTTCCCCTCGCGGGCGCGGTAATCGCCTCCCTTGATGGTGTCGAAGAAGAGCCGCCAGATGCTGTCGCCGTCGTTCTGGTAGTTCTTGGCGGCGTTGATCCCGCCCTGGGCGGCGATGCTGTGCGCCCGGCGCGGGCTGTCGTGATACGTGAAGACCTTGACGTTGTAGCCCAGCTCGGCGAGGGTCGCGGCCGCGGAACCGCCCGCCAGGCCGGTCCCGACGACGATGATCGAGAACTTCCGCTTGTTCGCCGGATTGACCATTTTCAGATCGAAGCGGTGCTTGTCCCACTTCTGCTCCAGCGGTCCGCCCGGCGTCTTGGAGTCCAGCTTCATATCTTAAGCTCCCCGCAAGAAGAGGTAGACGTAGATCGGAATCGATCCGAAACCGACGCCGACGATCACGCCCGCCGCCCGGGAGATCCACTCCAGCGCCGGGGTGTAGACGTCGTGGTTGACGCCGATGGAACGGAAGGCGCTCTGGAAACCGTGGCTGACGTGGAAGGCGAGAACGATCACGCCGAGAACGTACCAGAGCGAATAGAGACCGTTGGAAAAGACGTCCACGTTCTTGCTGTGGAAGTCCTTCAATCCGAACGCGTCGTGGTCGACCGTGCCGAATCGAAACACGGTCACGTGCAGGGCGATGAAGACGAGCACGACCAGGCCGGACCAGATCATCGTCTTGGAGACGGTGGTTTCCACGCCCCCCTTCTTGGTGCCGTATTTCTTGTACGATCCCGCCCGGGCGCGCCGGTTGTCGAACCAGAGCACCACCCCGAGGAAGATGTGCAGCAGGAAGAGGGCGTAGAGCGCCGCTTCGATGATCGCGAGAATCGGTATCTTCTCGAGAGCCCACGAGAATTTATTCAGGGCGTTCGGTCCCAGAAAGAAGAGCAGGTTCGCCGTCAGATGAAAGGCGATGAACCCGCACAACCCGAGACCGGTGATGCCCATCCACCATTTCTTCGCGACCGATGCCAGGAAGACCCTCTGGATCCAACTCATAGACGTCTCCGTTTCCGATAGGTGGCGAGTCGAAAACAACCGCCGGGCGCCGGGGATGGCCCGGTCCGCGCATCGAGCAACATGACCGGAAGTCCTTATCCGGCCATTCATTAAACGGGAAGGCGGCCGGGGTGTCAAGGGGTGCGTCTCGCGAGGCGCCGGCGCGCCGATCGGTTACAATGGAGGCGCGCGGCGGCGGAGCGGCCGTACCGCGGGAGGAGCGAGATGAGAGGGTCCGGTTCCCCCTTCGAGAGGCACGCGGAGGAGTACGACGGGTGGTTCGACCGGCGCCGGGAGATCTTCCGCGCCGAGAGGGAGACGATCGCCCGCCTCTTCCCCGCCGCCGGCCGAGGGCTGGAGATCGGCGCCGGCACCGGACGGTTCGCCGCCGCGCTCGGCGTTCCCTTCGGCGTCGATCCGTCGCCGGCGATGGCCGCCGCCGCCCGCCGGCGCGGCGTGTCGGTCGTCCTCGGCCGGGGCGAGTCCCTTCCCTTCCGGAGCGGCGTCTTCGACAGGGCGCTGATCGTCACCGTCCTCTGTTTCGCCCGCGATCCGGCCGCCCTGCTCGTCGAAGCGCGGCGCGTCCTCCGCCCCGGCGGCGCCCTCGCGCTCGGCCTTCTCGACCGCGACTCCCCCGCCGGCCGCCGAAGAGACGCATCGCGGAAAAAGCACCTCTTCTATCGTGAGGCGCGCTTCCTCTCCGCCGGCGAGGCGATCGATCTGGTCCTCGGCGCGGGCTTCCTCGTCGGCGCGGTCCGGCAGACCCTTTTCGACGACCCGGAAACCGAGGGGGAGATCCGGGAAGGTTACGGAGAGGGAGGTTTCGTGGTCGTCTCCGCGGCCCGCCCCCCTTCCACGGTCGGGACGGCGCCGGCGCGAAGGGCATAGAGGGTCACGCCGCTCTTCTCGAAAACGGGAATGAAGAAGCGCCGGAGTGTTTCTTCTCCGAGGAGAACGCTCGGACGGCGCCGCTCTTCCCAGTATGGATTCCCGTTGACCAGGAGATGGGTCATTTTCTCTTCGCGCATCCTGCGGACCGCCTCCTCTCCGCTCCGGGCCGTGTAGGCGAAGGCGCCGCGCGGGCTCTCGGTCGCGACAATCACTTCACGCTCAAAATAGAAACGCCGGTTGTCGTTCAGCGAGAGGATCCGGGCGTCGCGCGGCAGCTCCCGTCGCGCGTACTCCGCGGCGGCGTGGTTGTCCAGGCGTCGCGCGAGGTAGTCGCGCCTCGTTTCCGCGCCGTAGAGAACGGGGAGCTTTCTCGCCTGCCGCGCGGTGATCGCCCCGTTGGGAAGGAGGGCGTTCCCGATGGCGAAGGCGAGAAAGGCGCCGCGGAGACGGCTCTTCCCCGAACCGAGAAGGGGAAGGGCGGCGAAGGACGATGCCGTCACGAGCGCGAGCGGCGCCAGGAAAAAGCGCCACTGTTTCGGGAGAAACAGGTCGAACACCGCATAGAGGAGAATCCCGTAGCCGAGGGCGAGGGCGAGCGGCCGTCCCGGCCTTCTCCGATACAGAAACGGCAGGGGGAGCAGGAGAAGCGGCGCCGGGGAGTGAAGGAAAAAAAAATCGCGCAGGAAGGCGAGTTCCTCGCGCACGGCGTGGCGGGAGAGAGAGGCGAGGTGTTCCCGGAGCGCCCCTTCGGTAAAGGGGTCCAGGTTCGAACCGTGGAAGAAACCGTTCAGGAAGGGGGAGACCGGATTCCCCGTAAAGAGGGCGTTCCGGACGAGCCACGGAACGGCGAGAACGGCGAAGACGGGGAGGAAAACCGGCGCGATCCGCAGGCTCTCCCGGGAGAAACGGCGGGACAGGAGAAGCGCCGCCGGGAGAAACACCGTGACCGCGCCCGTATATTTTATGGCAAAAGCGAATCCGCAGTAGAGGGAGAGGAGCACGGCCCAAGCGACGCGTCGATTCTCGTCCCAGCGGAGCGCGGCCAGAAGGCCGAGCACCACGTAGAAGGCGAGCGGCGCGTCGACCAGCGGCTGCGCCGAGAAGACGCCCACCGACGGGAAGGAGTAGAAGAGGACGGCGGCGACGGCGGCCCACCGGGCATTCCCGGTCAGCTCCCGTGTCAGCGCTCCCGCGGTGATCGCCAGAAGCGCCCCGAAGAGGGCGCTGAGAAGCGACGCGAACACCGGTCCTTCGCCGAGGGAAAAACCGACGGCGAAGAGCATCTCCATCCCCTGGGGGAAGACGGAATAGCGGATAACCCCGGTCAGGTCGGCGAGACGATGCCCGTCGGCGTACGCCCGGGCGACGGGGAGATGATAGGTCAGGGCGTCGCTCTCGTCCGGCGGCGCGAGGGCGCCGGCGAGTATGAAGAGCGAGCAGAGCGCGGCGATCACCAGGGCGGCGCGCACCACAGGGTCCCGGGCCCATCGTCCGCGAAGGAAGGCGCGCGTCCCGCCGAGGAGCGGCCCGCCCTCCGCCATCCCCAGGAGAGTCTGCGCCGCGAGAAGGACGAGAACCGCGGCGGACCGCAGCTCACCGACGACGGCGAGGGCGAGGACCCCGTAAGAGAGAAGAACGAATCCGAGCCCGGCGGAGAAAAGAACGCGGTGAAGAAAGGTGGGGGGCTCCACGCCCAGGCGCCGCAAGAAGAAGCTCCCCGAGCCCCAGCAGGCGGCCGCGGTCCAGAGAAAGAGAAGGGGATCCCACATGGTTCGGCCCATCCCCCTCCCGTTGTCTCAGAGGAGCCTGTTTCGCAGGCAATAGACGAGGTACCAGGCCAGGACGAAAACCATCCAAGCGGCGATCCAAGTCTTCTTCACCGCTTCTTCTCGCACGGCCCCTCCGCTCCGGACGTCACCCCCGCCGCGGCGCCGTCGCCTCCGGCCCTTCCCGGCCGCCCCGGAGCGACAGGACGAGCGAGACGGCCACGAGCATCGTCTCCGGCATGATCGGGAGGGAGTAACGCATCCTCACGATCGTCAATGCATGAACGACCACGAAATAAACCGTAACGGCCAGAAAAGGCTTCAAATCGTACCGCCGCCACCCCCGGACGTAGCCGCCGATCGCCAGCAACAGCAGGGGGATCTGGATCGCCACGTTCCCCCAGATCACCCGGGGCTGCCCGTAGTACCAGAACGCGGCGGATTTCACCAGAAAGGCGCGGGCGAAGGCGCCGGGATCGCCGGCGATCCGGGCGAGGGCTTTGCCGATCAGCCCACGCTCGTCCCGCGCGCCGGCGCGGGCGCGTTCCAGCCGCTCCTCCTCGCCGAGCGCCGCCTCCGCCCGCTCCCGCTCCCGGCGCTCATTCTCCTTCAACCGATCCGGCAGCTCCTCCACCCACCGGTCCGCCCCGGCGAAACTCTCGTTCATCCCCTGGTTCAGCGCCCTTCCGGAACGCATGGTGATCGGCACGATCATCCCGGTGACCGCGTACTGCCGGGCGAGCCAGGGGGTGAGCGGCGCCGCCATCGCGAGGAGGAGGAGGAGGGTCCGCGCCCCCCGCCGCCGGAGACCGGCGCCCATTCCCGGAAGGGCGAGAAGGATCAGCAGAGGGGGAAGCAGGATCACCTTCTCCTTGACCAGCGCCGCCGCCGCCCAGAGGAGGCCGCAGAGCACGAGATCGGCGGTCCGCCCCGCGGCGCGGTAGCGGGCAAGGGTATACATCATCCCGGTGAGAAGAAGGATGAAAAGCGACTCCGGCGCCACCCGCGCGGTGTAGACGATCGCCTGCGGATAGAGCGCCCAGCCGAGCGCCGCGAGAATCGCCAGGCCGCGCCTCCGGAAGACGAGCGCGCCGAGCAGGAAGACGAGAAAACAGGTGGCGGTGTCGAGGAGCGGCTGCAGGATCCGCACCCGGACCCCCTCGTTCACCTCCGCTCCGGTGAGCCGGTAGAGGAGCGCGAGAAAATACACGTACCCCGGCGGCGTGATCAGGTTCGGCGCATCCCCCGCGCGGATGACGTATCCCTCGCCTTGGAGAAGGTTGCGGGCGATCTCGTCGTACTTGTCGTCCACCCCTTTCCACATCAACCGTTCACCGATTATTGGGAAGACCGCAAAGGAGTAGAGAAGGCGGAGGGTCAGGCAGAGCAGCAGAACCGCGCGAAGCGCCCGGTCCTCCCGGAGCGCGGCGAGGACGCCGCCCTGTTCGTTCATTCGCGCCATGGGACCTCGATCCCTTTCGGGGCGTGGGGACCTTCTCGACGCCCGAGCATAAGCCGCCCGGCGCGGTGATGCAAGCGGAGGGAACGAACCGGATCGCCGGCGGAGTCCTTTCGCTTTCCCACCATGGAACCGATCAGGAGCGACAGAGGAGGACCGCCGTCACGTCGTCCGAGAGGGCGCGACCGCTGGAAAAAGCGCGCACGGCGGCGATGACGCGCTCCACGAAACAACAGGGATCATCCATCTTCCCCTCGCGGAGGAGCGCCATCATCCGATCCTCGCCGAACTCCTCTTCGTTCTCGCCCCACGCCTCGGTCACGCCGTCGCTGTAGAGGAAGAGGGCGTCGCCCGGCTCGAGGCGCGCCTCGCCGGTTTCGAAGGAGAGGTCCGGGAACGCACCGAGGAAAACGCCCCCCGCTTCGAGAAGCTCGTGCTCCCCCGACGCGCGGAGCAGAACCGGCGGATTGTGGCCGGCGTTCACGTAGCGGATTTCGTGGGTTTCCGGGTCGAGGCTGAGAAGGACGAGGGTGATGAAACGCTCGCCGCCGGTGTCGCGATGGATCGTCCGGTTCAGGCGCGGCACGACTTCCTCCAGCGGAAGGCCCGCCTCCACCTGCGCCCGGAACCCCGCCTGGGCGCTGGACATCAGAAGCGCCGCCGGTATCCCCTTTCCGGAGACGTCGCCGATGCATACCCAAAGGCGGCCTCTGTCGTCATCGAAATAATCGAAGTAATCCCCCCCCACCTGCAGGGAAGGGACGTTCCTCCCGGCGACCCGGTACTCGCCGCGCTCGAAGACTCCCTCGGGGAGGAGCTTCTGCTGGATCGAGTGGGCGACCTTCAGTTCCTCCTCGAGCAGCCTCTTCCTCTCCAGCTCCTCGTGGGCCAGCGTCTCGCGGATCTTGACCGCCGCGAGGTGGCCGATCAGCGTGAGCAGCTGCAGGTCCTCGTCGCTGAAAATCGTGGAGGCGTTGCGGTCGTCGGCGTAGAGGATGCCGGTCACCTCGCTCCCGTTCCAGAGGGGCGCGCACATGGCGGAGTGTATGCGGAGGTTCGCCACGCTCTCCATGGCGCGGAAACGGGAGTCGCTCTGCGCGTCGGTGATTCGCACCGCTTCGCGCCTCTCCATCGACGAGAGAGCGATGGAGCGGCTGACGAGAATCTCCTCGTCTCCCCCCGGCCCGGCCTGGTCGAAGGCGCGCGGGACGAGCGTCCCCTCCTCGTCGATCAGGAGGAGCGCCACTCTCTCGGCCCGGGTCAGCTCACGGGCCAGATCGACGACCTTTTCGAGCAGGTCCTCCATCGGGTGGACCGCCAGAAGCGCGTCCCCCACGCGGTCGAGGCGCTCGAGGAGCCTCACCGCGCCCGCCGCCGACCGTTCGGTCTTCTCTCCCGATCCGATGATGGACGCGACCGGCATGCTCCCCATGGTCGTGGACGAGTCGAGATCGGCGACGCGCACGCCGCCGCTGGTCTCCTCCCATTCCAGGAGGACCGAGAAGGGGCCGATCTCGAGCCGCTCTCCCGGGACGAGCGCCTCCCTGCCGGCGAGTACCCGGTCCTCTTTCCGCGTCCCGTTGGTGCTCCCCAGGTCCTCGACGACGCAGCCCGTCTCATCGCATTCGATACGGGCATGGCGGCGCGACACCGCCGGATGGGCGAGAACGATCTCGTTCTCCGGCGTGCGCCCCACCGTATAGGCCCGGCCCGGCTCGATGCGGACGCGGTTCGGCCCCGTTCCGGCGCTCCGGATCACGAGCATCAAACGATCATCCGTCATGGAAGCCTCCCGTCCGAATCGATTCTAGCAGCCCCGCCGCCGCGGGGAAAGAAAGGATCGCATGGCCGGATCGGACCGGGCGGATGGAATCAGAGGCCGCCGGACTCGCTCTCGACGATGAGCCGGTCCCAGAGAAGCTCCGCGACCACCCGGACGCCGATGGCGATGGCGCGCTCGTCCGGGTCGAAGCCGGAGCTGTGGAGCGGTCCCGCGTCCCCACCCTCCGGCGAGACGCCGAGACGAAACTGGAAACCGGGAACGACGCGGCCGAAACGGGAGAAGTCCTCGCCGCCCATGCCCGGCGGGTAGAGCGTTTCATTCTCCGGACCGACGACGCGGCGAAAGACCTCCCGGGCGCGCTCAACGAGTTTCGGGTCGTTGTACCCCGCCGGCGTCCCGAAGAAGTACTCCAGCTCCGGCTCCGGCGCCCCCGCCGACGCGGCGAGTCCGCGCACCGTCCGCTCCACTTTGTCCCGTAGCGCCAGCCGCGTCTCTTCGTCGTGGCTCCGCACGGTGGCGGTCAACGTCACCTCGCCGGGGATCACGCTGCTCTTGTTCCCCCCCTCGATGGACCCGACGGAGATCACGGCGTGATGGTTGACGTCGATCTCGCGGGCGATGATGGAGGGGAAGGCGGTCACCATTCGCGAGGCGAGCAGGACCGGATCGACGGCCCGATGCGGATAGGCGCCGTGACCGCCCGAACCCTTTACGACCAAACGGAACACGTCCACGTTCGCCGTCGCCCAGCCGGGACAGGAGCCGATCCGCCCGGTCCGCAGGGTGGGGTGATCGTGCAGGGCGAACACGCAGGCCGGCTTCCTTTCGCCGTCGAAGACGCCCGCGTCCAGCATCGCCGCCGCGCCGTCCCCGGTCTCCTCCGCCGGCTGGAACAGGAACAGGATCGAACCGGGCATCCGGTCTCGCGCCGCCGACAACACCCGCGCGGCGCCGAGGGTGATGCTCATGTGCAGGTCGTGCCCGCAGGCGTGACTGAGCCCGGTCTCCTTCCCGCGCAGGGTGTCGGTTCGCGTCGACGCGAAGGGGAGCCCCGTGGTCTCCGTGATCGGCAGGGCGTCCATGTCCGACCGCCACGCCACCAGCGGCTTCGCGGAAAGGCCGCGCAGGATCGCGACCACGCCGGTCCCCCAATCCCCCTCCACAAGCTCCACGCCGGGGATCGCCGACAGTCTCTCCCTCACACCCGCCCGGGTCTCCCACTCCCGTCCCGCCAGTTCGGGCCGTGCGTGGAACCATTGCCGGTCCTCGATCGCCCGCGCCTCCTCCGCCGCGGCGAGCCGAGCGAAATCGGGGAGGATCTCCTCCCCCGCGGCGGCCGGAACGGGCGCCAGGAGGATGAGGAGCAGGGGAACGAGACGAGGGATGGGGACGATGCGCCGCATGACGTTCTCCTCTTCCCGGCGGGGAATCCTCCGGGCGACTTGCTCCCATCCTATACCATGCACGCCGGGCGCCCAAGGGACGGCGTTCGTGTTATAATGAGATCGCTCCCGTGACGAAGACCGCGACCCGCCTCCCCCCCGGAGCGAACGAGCCGTGCCACGATTCCGCGATCTCTTTCCCTCTGCGATTCTTCCCGCGTTGATCGCATGCTGTGCGGTCCTTGTCGCCGCTCGTCCCGGCGCCGCGCCCCCCGCGCGCGGCACGTCGATCGAGGACTTCGAGTCGGGGACGGTGATTCTCGCCGGTTATCCGGGCCAGGACGTTCAGCCGGACGCCTGGGAGCTGACCGGCGAGGAGACCTGGGGCGGAAGCGCATGGGCGCTCCGCCTTCACGGAAACACGTGGAAGACGGAGTCGATCGACTCCGCCGCCGTCGACTCGGGGACGGTCTGGCGCGTGGCGACGCTGGTCGAAAGGACCGGCGACATGCAGGCCTTCGGCGTCGGCGACGGGACGAACGAACTTCTATACACTTTCGCCGGCGCGGACCTCCCCCAGGGAAACGAGTGGTGGACCGTATATCAGGGCGCCTTCCCCGTCGGCGAATGGACCGCCTACCTCCTCCCCATCGGCCGGGACTGGATGGCGACCTACGGTTATCTCCCCGCGATCGACCGTCTTTTTTACATCAACGACGACGACGGGGGAAGCGGAGGCGAGATCGTCTTCGACGAGATCGCCGACGTGACCGACGACCTGCCCGTGGCGCCGAGCGTCACGATTCTGCGCGACGTGAAAAGCTGCAAGCAACTAGATGAAAAGCGGTTTCGCGTGGGCGTGCAGTTCCACTGCGCCGTCGTCGATCCCGATTCGGACACGCTTTTCTACTGTTGGGATTTCGGCGACGGCGGCGGGAGCGGGGAGACCGATCCCTATCACGAGTTCCTGATCGAGGCGGACTACGCCTATACCGTGGGCCTCACCGTCTATGATCCGGACCGTCTCGCCGGACACGACACCTGCCGCGTGGCGGTCGAGCCGGGCGAGGGGGACCTCCCCTTCACGATCAACTTCGTCGGCGACATCTTCACCGGCCGGGCCTACGAATACGCGGGCGGGATCATCGAAACGCAAGGAATCGAAGCGCTCTTCGAGCCTACGCTCGGTATCTTCGGAAACGCTGCGGACCTGAACGTCTGCAACCTGGAGTGTTCCTACACCGACCGGGGGACACCGCACCCGACCAAGTCGGTGGTCTTCCGCAGCCGGCCTGAGAACATCCACGGCATCCGCTATGCGGGCGTGGATCTGGTCACCCTCGCCAACAACCACATCGTCGACTACGGCGGTGAGGGGATGGCGCAAACCATCGATTCCTTGGACGCGATGGGGATCGCCTACTCCGGCGCCGGCGCGAACGAAACCTACGCGCTCCGGCCGGTCTTCCGTTCCATGCGCGGGATACGGGTCGCCTTCCTCGGCCAGTGCAATCGCTGCGGAAGAAAATGGAACTACCAGCCTTTCCTCGACGCCGGCGCCTGCAAGCCCGGTTTCGCCTACCTCGTCCCGCACAACCTGGAACAGGCGATTCCATACGCCCGGGACCTGGCGGACGTGGTGGTGATCCAACTCCACAGCGGCGACGAGTACCAGACCGCGCCGCCGGAGAGGGGCGGACCTCCGCGGATCGAGGCGTCGGAGATCGCCGCAGATGACCCGGATTTCCGCTTCCGCGTCGAGCCGACCCTCGGCGAGCGCGCGCTCCGCCGCATGGCGATCGACCTCGGCGCCGACGTGGTGATCAACCACCACCCCCACGTCCTGCAGGGATTCGAGTCCTACGACGGGCGCCTGATCGCTCACAGCCTCGGCAATTTTATTTTTGATCTTTATTATCCGGAGACGATGCCCACCATCGTGCTCACCCTGGAGATCGACGACACGGGGATCATCGGCTACACGTTCGTCCCCGCCTGGATCGACGACACCATTCCGCATCCGGCGACCGGCCGCCTCGGCCGCGAGATCCTGGACCGGATGGCGGATTACAGCCGGCCGATGGGGGCGCTCGTCGCCGTCGACCCGGAGGCCTGCCGGGCCCGGATCCACCTCTCGCGCTCCGCAATCGACTCGACGGTGAGCGAGGCGACCGTCTCGGACACCCTCGTCGAGGAAGACGGCTGGTTCCTCTCGCCCCCTCTGGAAATCGAGGGGCGGGGAAATCTCTCGGAGGTGGTCGCCATCGAGACCCCATCGCCGACCGGTTGGGATGTCCGTTGGGGACGGGAGATCCTCTGGCACGGCGGCTTCGAGGAGGAGGGGGCCACCCTCTGGGAGGTGAACACCTCCGACGAGTGGATCACGGACTCTCTCTTCCACTCGGGCAAGCGCTGCCTCGCCCTCAGGCGCACCTCCTCCAGCGGCGGCCAGACCGGAACGGATCTGGAGAGGCATCTCCCCTGCGATCCGGAAAAGGAACACAGCTCTTCCGGTCTCGTGCGCGCCGAGAACGCCGGCGATCCGCGCGTTTTGGCCCGCTTCTACGCCGACCGCTATTCCTCTTCCTATATGAGCAGCACCCAGCTCGCGGACCCCTTCGACGGCGACTGCGATTGGACCCGCCAGTGGCGGAATCTGGAGACGCCGGCGGGGGCGGACTACTTCGAGGTCCGCTGCGGCCAAGACCCGCCCTCCTCCGGCGTCGGCCTCGCCTGGTTCGACGACATCCGCTTCATCGAGTGGGAGCCTTGGACGCCGGCGGAAGGCGGCGCGGCGGTCCCGTCGCCGAACAACCATCGATTTCTTCAGGTGCGAACCTCATCCTCCGGAATCGACTCGGCGCGCGTGCGCTACGCCGAGACGGCCTACGACGCCGTCTCCACGGAAACCGCCGCCGGAACGCCCCCGCCGCCGGCGGCGCCGTTTCTCCGCAACGCGCCCAACCCCTTCAACCCGCGCACGATCATCGAGTGCGTCCCTCCGGGACGAGGAACGGCGCGCGCGTCCCTCGCCGTTTACGACATTCGCGGGAGGAGGACGGCGCTCCTCTTCGACGGCGCGCTCACCGGTGGCGAGACGAGCCGTTTCGTTTGGGACGGGAGGGACGACCGGGGCCGGCCGGCGCCGAGCGGCGTCTATCTCGCCCGGATGGAGACGGCGGGCGGAATCTTCACCCGTAAAATGGTTCTCCTCCGCTGACGCACCGCGGCGACGCGTCTCGAGCCGGCCGCTCTCTCGACGGGGGCGGCCGTTTTCTTTTCACCGGTTCCACATTTCCAAGGAATCAGAAGAAATCGGGAACGAGGATGAGATCGCGCGCGGAGCGCTCCACACGGTCGACGAGCGCTTCGCGCCCGTCCGGGGAGACGTCCAGGCCGGATCCCGCGGGCTCGGCGAACGAGACGAGGGTGTCCGTCTCGCCGGAGGCGAAATCGAGGAAGACGAGGAGGGTCCGTTCCCCCTCACGAAGGGTGGCGTAAACCCCCCGGTCGGCGACGCGCTCGCCGCTCCAGGAGGCGGTGCGATCCGCCGGCACAACGCACTCGTCCGGACCGTCCCCCGCGAGGGAATGCCGCCAGATTCCGTTCTCCGGCGGCCGGTAATAATAGAAGCATTCGCCATCGGTGGAGGCATGAAGCACACGGCAGCCGGGAACGAGCACCGGCTCCACCCGGCCGTTCTTGGCGGCGACATGCTTGATCTCCCAGCTATCGTCCCGGTGCGTGTAAAAATAGAGCCAACGACCGTCGGCGGACCAGCGGCAAAACTCTTCATGCCGCCTCCCTTCGGTGAGACGCCGAGGCGCTCCCCCCTCCGGATCGACCAGGTAAACCGCCGAATATCCCTCGGGAAAGGCGGTGAACCCGATCCGCCCCCCCTCGGGGGACCAATCCGCGCCTGAAATCCAAGTCCCCTCGAAATGGGTGATCTGCCGCGGGTCCGACCCGTCGCGCCGGCAGACCCAGATCTCCCGGTTCCCCGACCGGCTGGAAAGAAAGAGAAGCCGCTCCCCGTCCGGTGAGAAGCGGGCGCAGCAGTCTTCTCGAGTGGAGGCGATGAGCGGGCCGTTCTCCTCGTCCCCGCCGCCCGCGAGATCGAGGCGCCAAACATTCAGGTCCATGGCGAGTTCTTCGAAGACCAGGCCGCGCCCGCGCGAGGCGAGAGAGGGACGGAGCGGCGAACCGCCCCGGGTCGGCAGCCAGGTGAGCCGGCCGTCGGAGACGGAGAGGCTCCACAGGTTGTATTCGGTCGTCGGGGCGGCGGCGAAGACGATCCGGCGTCCGTCGGCCCTCCAATCCTGGCCGGCGATCCGGTGCTGCGACCGGGTGATCGGCCGTTCGTCGCCGCCGTCCGACGGAACGAGCCAAAGATCGTCCCGGAGCGCCGCGTCGGACCGTACGAAGGAGAGGGATCGACCGTCCGGCGAGAAACGGGGATCCCGATCCCCCCCCTGGCCCGGAGAGGGGGAGGTGATCCAACGCTCCCCGGCGTTCTCCAACGAATAAAGACGTATCCGGTAGATGTCGGCAAGGGAGTCTTTTACGGATAAAGCGAATTGCGTGCCGTCCGGCGACCAATCGAAACCGCGGATCCCGCGCACGGACGCCACCCGTCTGGCCGGTCCGCCGATGGCGGGGACCGTATAGATTCCCCCCCTGTCGCCGGAGCGGTAGAAAGCGACGGCGCTCCCGTCGGGAGACCAGACCGGGAAGTACTCTTGGGAGGGGTGATCGGTCAGTCGGAGCGGCGTTTCGGTGTTCGCCTGTTTCACGTAGATATCGAAATCGCCCGCCTCCTCCTCGCCCGTCCAGGCAAAGGCGACCAGGTTTCCGTCCGGTGAAAGGGCGGGATGGATTTCATCCCCTCGGAAGCTGGTGAATGGCATGCCGGAAAGGGTGGGCGCCGTCGCGGGTCCCTCGGAGGGGCGGCGGAGCCAGAGAAGGGCGGCGATAAAGACGGCGACCAGCGCCCCCGCCGGGATCAATAGGCGAAGCGTGAAGGAACGAGAGCGGCCCGGGCGGAGGGCGGAACGCCCGGCGCCGGCTTCTGCGAAGCGAACCGGCGCGATCAGCCTGTATCCCCGCTTCCGGATCGTCTCGATCATTTTCGGGGAGCGGGGATCGTCGCCGAGGAGACCGCGCAGGTCCGAGACCGCCCGGGTGAGGGCGTCCTCGCAGACGATCGTCTCCCCCCACACCGCGTCCAGCAGCTCGTCCCTCGTGACGATCTCCCCGGCGCGCCCCGCCAGAATCACCAGAACCTGCATGATCCGCGGCTCGACCTGGTGGGTGTTTCCCCCCCGGCTGATCCGGTTCAGCTGCGGTTGAACCGACCAACCCGCGAGATCGAACGGGCGGGGACGGTCGTACTCGGGCGCCGGGGCTTCCGCCATGGAAGTCTCCTTCGGTTTCGGATCGCCTGTATCGCGTTCCCGTTCCTGCAGGGAATCCGGATGGGAAACGGAGCCGATCCGGAGGCTCCCCTCAGGCTCGATCCGATTCTACCCGCTATCCTGGATTCGTCAAACAGAGGGGCCGTGCGACGGTCTCTCCGCTCACCTCGGAGAATAAGGAGGAAACCCGATGTTACCAAACGTTTTCCGCTCCATCGCCTCCCGGGGCGCCACGGCGCTCCTGGCGGTTGCGGCGTCCACCGCGGCGGCCGAAAACGCAGAACTCCTTGCCGGCGTTTCGGTTCCGTTCATCGAGAACCGGGGCGCCCGGCCGGAGGAGGTCGCCTTCTACACCCGCGTCCTCGGCGGCGGACTTTTCGTAACGTACGGCGGTTCGCTCGTATACGACCTCCGCTCCCGCCGGGGAGATGGAGGGGCGGTTCTTACAGAGAAACCGGAAGGGGGGCGGATATCCCGAATCGAAGGGGACGAACCGGTCTCCTTCCGCGTCGGCGAATTCCGAGGCTCCGATCCGAGCCGCTGGGAAAGAGGCGCCCCCGCCTATCGAAAACTCGACATGGGCGAGCGTTTCGACGGCGTGCGAATCACCCTCCGCGCGGGCGGCGGCAACGTGGAAAAGCGCTTCCACGTCGCGCCGGGCGCCGATCCGGCGGGGATCCGCATGCGCGTCGAGGGGGCGGACCGTCTGTGGATCGACGAGGGGGGACGGTTGGTCTGCGAAACCGCGCGCGGGCCCGTACTCTTCACCGCGCCCGCCGCCTTCCAGGAGCAAGACGGCGTCCGCGTGAGCGTCGCTGTCGCCTATCGGGCGGCGGAGGGGGATCTCTCCTACGGCTTTCGCGTCGGTCCCTACGACGAGAGCCGGGAGCTGGTGATCGACCCGCTCCTCGCCTCCACATTCCTCGGCGGGACGAGCGACGAGGGGGACTGGTCCTGCAACGCCGTCGCCGAGGACGCTTCCGGAAACCTCTACGTCGCCGCCCGGGTCCAGTCGATGGACTTTCCCTTCACCTCCGGCGCCTATGACACCATCTCGGGCCCGGGAACGGATATCTTCATCGTGAAAATGAGCGGCGACATGACCTCCCTTCTGGCCGCCACCTTTCTCGGCGGATCGAGCAGTGAAGGGACGGGACAGGGGGACTGTCTCGCCCTCGACGGCGACTGCAACGTGTATGTGGCCGGCTTCACGATGTCGAACGATTTTCCGGTAACGCCCGGCGCGAGAGACACGACCTACGCGGCCAACGGCGACGTGTTCGTCTCCAAGTTCGACCCGGACCTCACGACGCTCCTCGCCTCCACCTATTTCGGAAAGCGCCAGTACGAGTCGGCGAACACGGTTCTCGTCGACGATCAGGGCCGGGTTTTCGTGGCGGGGCGGACCAAGTCGGACAACCTCCCCACCACCCCCGGTTGCTACGACTCCACGTGGAACGGACAGGGGCCCGTCTCCTGGGGTGGAGATCTCTTCATCACCCGTTTCGACTCCGACCTGACCGTGCTCGAGGCGTCCACTTATCTCGGTTCCGCCGGTTGGGAGCAAGGAGGGTACATGGCCCTCGACGGAGAGGGCAACCCGGTGATCGCCGGCTCCACGGGCGGGAGCGATTTCCCGACGACCGGCGGCGTCTACGACGAGACTTATAACGGCGGTGTTTTAGCGGGCGGCGACGTCTTCGTCGCTCGGATGGATTCGGACCTGACCACTCTCCTCGCCTCCACATTCCTCGGCGGGTCCGCCAACGATTTCGGCCACGCCGTCACGCTGGACGACTCCGGCCGCGTCTACGTCACCGGAGAGACCGGCGAGGCCTCCACGTCGGACTTCCCCACCACGCCCGGCGCCTACGACGAGACCTACAACACCTGGGGGGGAAACAACCGGAACGATGTTTTTCTCTCCCGCCTTTCGCCGGATCTCTCGACGCTGCAGGCATCCACCTTCCTCGGAGGCGGAGGCCTCGAGATCGGTCTCTCGGTCCGGGTAAACAGCGAGGGGGACCTCTTCGTATCCGGGAGCACCGTCTCCTACGACTTCCCGACCGCTCCCTGCGCCTACGATCCGGGTTACAACGGCGGTTCGCAGGATTACGGCGGCGATCTCTTCGTCTCCCGGTTGGACGGGGATCTCACCGAACTCAGGGCTTCCACCTTTCTCGGCGGAAGCGGCGAGGAAAGCTCGGGACGGATGATTCTGGACGGCGACGAAAACCCGGTGGTGGTCGGCCAAACCCCTTCCGCGAACTTTCCCTGCGCGCCGGGCGCCTGGGCGGCGAATCACAGCGGCGGCTTCGGCGACGACGTGGTCCTCGTCCGGCTGGACGCGGGGCTCTCCGAGGCGGGGACGGCGGTGGAGGAAGGCGCTCCCCCGCCGGTCGGGGCGGCGCTCACGATCCGGCCGAACCCCTTCAATCCGAGCACGACCGTTTCGTTCGAAATGAAAAAGGCGGGGCGCGTCGCGGCGGACATCTTCGATTCCGCGGGGCGCTTCGTGGCCCATCTCGTCGAGGGGACCTTCGATCCCGGACCTGTTCGGATCGCATGGGACGGCGCCGGCCGAAACGGCGAACCGCTTCCGAGCGGCGTCTATCTCTGCCGGCTCCGCGCCGGCGGCGAGATACTCTGCGCCAAGATGATTCTGCTGCGCTGATTCGGATTACGCATAAAATTTCTTCGGCGGCTTCGGCGGGCGTGGCGGGCGCGTCCGCCGCGCCTCCGATTCAAGAGGCGGCGTCGCCCTCGCCGTTTCCGTCGATCCTCTCGGCGGCGAGAAGCGTGAAATCGTCTTCCAGCTCCGTCCGCCCGGTGTGGCGGAACACCTCCGTCTCGAGCCGCCCCAAAACGTCTCGAAGGGGAAGCCCCCCGCTCTCCGAAGCGATCCGGGCGACCCGGAGATCGCCGAATTCGGTCTCCCCCGCGTCCATCGCCTCGTTGACTCCGTCGGTGTACATCAACACGCGGTCCCCCGGCTCAAGCGTCGTCGAGCCCTCCTCGTACTCCGTCTCCGGGTCCACGCCGAGAAGAAGGCCGCTCCTCACGAGACCTTCCACGCCGCCATCCTTCCGGACCACGAGCGGGTAGTTATGGCCGGCGTTCACGTAGGAGAAATTCCCCGTACGCGGATCGAAGAGCGCCGTAAAGAGGGAGATGAAGAGTTCCGGAGGCGTGTTCCGGTACACGAGCGCGTTGACCTTGCGGATCAGATCCGGAAGCGGAGTTTGTACGCCGCTGGCGGTGCGCAGCGACGCCTGCAGGCTCGCCATCAGAAGCGCCGCCCCCACTCCCTTGCCGGCCACGTCGCCGATCGCCAGGAGGGTGCGGCCGTCCTCCATTTCAATGACGTCGTAGTAGTCCCCCGCCACATCGAGACAGAACCGGATGCTCGCCGCCACATGAAGCCCCGGCGTCGGCGGAAGCCGCCCCGGCAGGAGCCCTTCCTGGATGTTCCGGGCGAGCTGGAGCTGCTCCTCCAGCTTCCTCTTCTCCACCTTCTCCTCGAGGAGCCGGATGTTTTCCGCGGCGAGGCCGATCTGCGCCGCCAGGGAGCCGAGAAGGGAGAGCTCCTCCGGCGTGTAGTCCTCGCCGTCCCGCTTCGGACCGAGAAGGAGAAACCCGACCCGACCGGAAGGCGCGTTGAGCGGGAGGAGCACGGCGCCGAGCCGTTCGCCGAGCCATCGTTTCTGCTCCTCGTTCAGGTCGAAACGGCCGCTTTCGATCAGTTCGTCCACGAAGAGGGGATGATCCAGAGCGCCGATCTCCCGCACCGACGGATCCGAACGGTGGAAGGGGGTCGGCTCGCCCGCGAGAATCAGCGCGTCGCCGCCGTTCGCTTCCAGGAGAGGCGCCACCTCCCGCGCGGCGATCCCGGCGGCGAGCTTGCGCGTCAGCTCCCTCCAAAAGGTATCCGGATCGGCGCTCGAATCGGGTGAGCGAAGGAAATCGCGTATCAAGGCGCGCAGGCGGTTCCGCTCCGGATAGAGGCGGTCCGCGATTTCACGCCGGATCCGCCGCTGCGCGGGCGCGAAGCCGATGGCGAGTCCGAGGGCGACGACCAGCGTGGGGGCGCGGCTCACCACGCCGAGACGATCGAGAAGGATTTCGCTGAACAGATAAAGGAATCCGAAAAACACCACGAGAAGCGCCGTGTTCACCGCGAGGAGGCGCGCGCCCCGGTTCAGCCTCCCTTCCACCTCCAGCAGACGATAGCGGCCGAAGGCATAGGCGAACGTGATCGGGATGAGCAGGACGAGGAGGAAGTTCGCGTTGGCGGTCAGGAGCCGCACGGTGACCGTCCAACCCCGCGCCCAATCCCCGGCGAGAAGGGCGACCCAGGGGAGGACGCCATAGAGGAGCAGTCCGGGAACGGACCCCATGATCAGCAGCTTGGTTTGGCGGCGGGCGAGGAGGGTGTCGGCACGGAAGTAGTGCCTCGCCAGAAGGAGGCTCCCCGCGGCGAGGTACACGCTCCGGTGTACGGCCAGGGGGACCGGCAAGCGCACCACGCCGGTGAGGTAGAGAGCGCCGATCACCAAGCCGGGGAGGAAGAGGACCGCCGTGACCGCCCTCCGGTGGGCGTGGAAGAACGGCTCCGGCGCCGGGAAAACGAGCTGCAGAAGAAGCCAAAAGACGGGGGCGAAGAATGCGAAACCGGTGAAGATCTGCAGAAGGACTCTCCCGTAGGGGATCGCGAAAGCCGCGTAGTCTTCGGCGCCGATGATCCGGTTCAGAAGCATGCCGATCGCCATGGAATAGCAAAAAAACGCGAGGATCCGCACGCCCGGCGAATCGGGGCGCCGGAGGAGCGCCCAGAAACCGACGAGAACCAGCGCCGCCGTGATCAGCGTGCGGAGCACGAAGAGGCCGACGATCTGCGCGCGCAGGCTCAGCGGTATGGGACGGGCCCGCACCAGAGTGGTCCGCTCCTCGCCGTCGCTCTCGAAGCGAATCGTCACTTCCCGGCCCGGAGGCGTTTCGGGGTTGAAGACGAGAAAATAGTTCTCACTCGTCGCCGGCAGGCCGTTGAAGGAGAGGAGCCTGTCTCCCCGTTTCGGGATGGGGGGCCGGACGAAGTCCTCTTCGTCCACGTCATGGAACTCGGCGGGCGGCTCGGGTCCGAGGCGGAGCCAGCTCCATATGTCCACCGCCGTCACCAAGCGGTGAACCAATGTGTACTCCCGCGCCAGGTACGCCCCCGAATAGAGGAGCACCGCGAGAGAGATCAGAAGCAGGACACTCCGAGTCGGACGATCGGACAACAAGCACCTCCCGGAAACCGGCCGGCCGGTAAGTCTGAATATAAGAAGGAGTGCCGGATCGCACAGGCCGGAGCGGAAACCGCGTCACAACTAACGCTTAATCATACAGTTACAAGACCACCGGGCGAGGAAAAATCGGCCGGAGCGGCCCCCCGGATCGGAGCTCGGGGCGGAGACCATACGGAAGAGGAAACGCGGAGTTTCCCGTAGCGTGTTCCACGATCCCGATCAGCCCTTCGCCGCCGTGCCGATGGAAAAGCAGGCGGGGGCGGCGCCGAGATCGCCGGAGGGACCGCGCACCATGCGGAGCGAAGAGGTCGGTTTCTCCTCGAAGCCCGAGGCGCGCAGTTCGCCGATGGCGACGCCGTTCGACTCCAGAACGCCCAACTCGATCGGCGTGTCCGGCGCCTCGCGCGCCAACGCACGGAGCAGGTCCGCGGGGCAATAGGATCCCGGCCGCGCGATCCAGGGGGAAGCGGAGACGATCCCGTCCCCGTACCGGCCGATCACGAAACCGAGAATCTCCTCTTTGGGAGCGAGAACCAAGCACAGCTCCGGCGCCCGCTCGAACCGCCGCCGCAGAAAGAAGCTTCTGTCTTCACCGAAAGCCTCCCGGTCCATGGCGCGGACCGCATCCCAGTCCTTCTCCTCCATCGGCCGGACCCGGCCGTGAGTCTCCCCCTCGATCAGGCCGGTGAAGCGGAGAGAACGGCAAACCGGCCGAAAACCGGCTCGTTCATAAAGCCGGACCGCGCCGGGCACGCCGTCGAGAAGCACGCTGCGGACGCCGCGCCGTTCGAGGTGCTCGAGCGCCGCGCCCAGCAGCTTCGCGCCCACGCCTCGTCCGCGCCGCTCCGGAAGGACGATCAACTCGCCGATGAATCCCGAGTCTCGGTATGCGGTGGCGACGCCGATCCCGATCGGCCCGCCCTCCTCTTCGGCGATCAAGCAACCCTCGGAGTCGTGGGCCAGGAAATTCTCGAAGTCCTCCCTCGTCTCGTTCCGCCACCCCTCGGCGGTCGTCCGGGCCGCGGCGAAATCGAGGTCCTCTTCGGTCATCGTCCGGATGCGCATGGTCCCTCCCCGGGCAACCACCGAAATTGCCCCCGAATGCCCGCCCCTCAATCCACGTAGCCGAGGGCGCGGAGCCTCTCCTCGGTCACGGCGTCCACCGTAGCCCGTTCCGCCTCCACGCCTCCCCGAGCCGCCCGCTCCGCCGCGTCGTTTAAGAGCCGGAGCCAGGGATCCGCCGCCGGGGAATCGGCATCCAACAAGTTCGCTCGCTCCTCCCCATCGGCAAAAAGATCGAAGAGCATCCGGCTCCGCCTGTCGCCGACCCGCGCCTCGACGAACTTGGAGCCGTCCTCGAGAAGGATCGAGCGGAGCGTCCTCCCGTGGCCGCGGGCGACCTCGGCGAAGCTCTCCCGGACGCCCGTATCGCTCTCGAGGCCGAGGAGCACGGGCAACAGGCTCACGCCTACGAACTCGGGAGGGGATTCGGCCCCGGCCGCCGCCGCCAATGTGGGCGCCAAATCGACCAGCCGCGCCATCGCGGTCGATCGGCCCGGAGCGATCCCGCGCCCCCGGAAAAGCAGGGGAACCCGGACCAGCTCCTCGAAAAGAGAATTGCCGTGCCCCCAGCCGTCGTGATCCCAGAACTCCTCGCCGTGGTCGGAGGTAACCACGATCCATGTGTCTTCCCCGAGACCGCGTTTCTCGAGCCCGTCCATGACCGCGCCGAGCGCGCGGTCCGCGCGGTGGATGTCGTCGTCGTAGCGCCCCACCATGACGGCGACCCCGTCCCCCCCCGGACGGGGGGCGGTGTCGAAAGGATGGACCGGGGCGATGCCCACGTGAGGGGCGAGGGAGATCCCCACCGGTCCGAAACGCCCCTCTCCCACGTAGGGATCGTGAGGTTCCATGAACTGAACGTGGGCGAAGAAGGGATGGTCCCCACCGTCGTCGATCCAGCGAAGAAGCCTGCTCGCAAGGAGGTCCGCCGGCACGATCTCCTCGGTGATCCCGGGGCGCCAGAACGACTCGTAGCGCGTCACCCAGCGGTCCGTGTCCGCGCACCCGGGCAGTCGCCCGGCGGTTCGCTTCAGATAATAGGGGAGATAGAAGATTTTCAAATAAAGCGGTTTCGACGGTGCGACGGCGATGTCGAACCCGTTTCCGAAGCCGAAGGAAGGCTCGATGAAGGGATTACCGGAAAAGAGCCCGGTCCGGTACCCCTTCCCGCGCAGGAGGGCGGGGAGGGTGGTCACCGTTCCCGGGAGGGCGGCGGCCCGATGGGTCACGCCGTGTCCCGACGGGTAGCGAGACGTCAGGATCGACGCGGTGGAGGGGAGCGTCCAGGAAGAGGGCGCGTAAGCCCGCTCGAACACCGCTCCCTCCGCGGCGATCCGGTCCAGGCGCGGCGTGGTCTCCCTATCGTAGCCGTAGCTTCCCACGTGATCGAAACGGAGCGTGTCGAAAACGAAGAGAAGGATGTTCGGCGCCCTCCCGCCCTCCGCGGGCCGCGGGGCGCCGGAGGAACGCTCCTCCGGCATCCAGCGGAGCGGCAGCGTGAGTAAAACCACGGCCGCGGCGAAGAGCGGAAGGCGGGCGGGCCGCCGGAAAAGCCCGACCGGAAGGAACCGTCGAAAGAGAACGGCCAGCGGGGGGATCGCCGCCAGCACGGCGAGGTTCAGGAGCGTGGTCCAGGGACGGCGGATATCCACGAAAACGTGGGCGAGGAGCGCGCCGAGAACGCCGAAGGCGACCGCCGCGGCGAGCAGAATCGCCGGTCCGGTTCGCCGGTCCCGCGGAAAGCCGGTGCCCACCCGGCGGAGCACGGCGAGCGCCGCCGCGACGACGAATCCCGCCGCCGTCCAGTAGAGGACATAGAGAAGCGTCACGCCGGGGAGGAGAGCGGCGGAGAGGAGCGGCGCCCCCCGGATCGCGTGGAAGGCGAACTCGACGAGCCCGATGAGAGCGCCGACCGCCGGCCCGGAAGCCCAATCGATCGAGCCGGCGCGTTCGGCTTGTTCGGATGTCGTTATTTCTTTCACGGTGTTCTTTCCGCGTTTGTACGGAGCCTATCACCCTCGTTCCGCGGGGGTCAACGAGGTCCGGCCCACGGTTCGTCCCGGGCGCGCGGAGAGGACCGGCGGGCGCCCCGTTTCTCTAATCTATTACATAACAGCTTATTACACAACATGTTCGGCCTTGACCCGATCATTGGGATGTGAGATAATGAGATGGTCGAATGTGCTCCGTAGAATACGATCGGCGCAAGTCCCCCCTTCCCGTTCGTTTGCGGGAGAACCGTTGTTATCGTAAGGACCGTCCTCACGGTTCGACCGGCCGGCGCGGGAAGGTATCGGCGAAACCCGGAGGTGCCGGCAGTGACTTCGCCCGCCATCCCTGGCCTGCTTCTCTTGAATAAGGGTACACCCGCCCGAGCCGCGCACCGGTGCGCTCCCGCCCTCCTGCTCCTCTTTCTTCTCCCTTCCCTCGCCTTCGCTTTCTCACCCGAACCGGACTTCGAAGCTCCGGGCTATTTCCCCACGGGGGATTATCCGCACTTCGTGGAACAGGCGGATTTCAACGGCGACGGACTGATCGACTTGGTCGTCTCGAATCGAATCGACGACAACCTGGTCCTTTTTCTGGGGAACGGCTCCGGCGACTCGCCCGATGGAACCTTCACGCTTCTTCTCACGTTATCGGCGAGCGACCAGCCCTATCTCTGCACGGTGGCCGACCTAAACGGTGACGACATCCTCGACCTCGTGGTCGGAATCCGCTACCTGAACGGAGTGGACCTGTTCCTCGGCGGGGGATCGGAAGGCGTGTGGGACAGCACCTTTTCCGCGCCGAGCCACTTCTTCTCCGGGCACGGCGCCTACTCCGCGGCGGTGGGGGACTTCAACGAGGACGGCATCGTCGACCTGGCGGTGGCGAACGACTGCATCGCCTCCGACATCGGAGACAGCGTTTCGGTACTGATCGGAACCGGCGCGGACAGCGTTTGGGACGGCGGATTCGAAAGTCCCGTGGGTTACCCGACGGACCATACTCCCCAGATGATTCTCGCGCACGACTTCAACGAGGACGGCATCCTCGACCTCGTCACCTGTAACGCCCATGGCGCGAGCGTTTCGGTATTGATCGGCGACGGCGGCGGCGGCGTGGGAGACGGCACCTTTCACCCGCGGGTCGACTATTCCGTCGGGAGCGGCCCCCACTCGGCGGTCGTCGAGGATTTCAACGAAGACGGGATCGCCGACCTCGCCGTCTCCTGTTGGGACGTGGACAGAGTATCGGTCCTGCTCGGCAACGGCGCGGGGGGCGTCGGAGACGGCACCTTCTCGGCCGCGACGCACTACGCCGTCGGCGACGCGCCCCGTCGGGTGGTCATCGCCGATTGCGACGGCGACTCCATTCACGACCTCGTGACCTGCGACTATTACGGCCGAACCCTCTCCGTCCTGACCGGCTACGGTGACGGGACCTTCGCGAGCGCGCGGACCTCCTTCGCCGGCGGAACCTGCTGGTCCTTGGTGGCCGGTCGCTTCGACGAAGACGGCTTTGTCGACGTCGTCGCCGTCTCCCCCAACGACGAAGGCGCGACCTTCTACGCCGGGAAAGGAGACGGGACGTTCCGCTCGGTGGAATGCCTGATCGTGCCGGATCGTTGCCGCGCCGTCGTGACCGGCGATTGGAACGGAGACGGCCATGCCGACCTCGCCGCGGCCGGACGGAATGAATTCCGGGAGGGAACCATCTTCGTGTTCACGGCCGACGAGGCCGGCCATGGCTTCACGCACGCCCAAACCTGTTCCACCGGAACCGATCCGGCGGACATGATCACCGAGGATTTCAACGGCGACTCCATCCCCGATCTCGCCTCGCTGAACCGCGGCGACGGAACCCTGTCCATTCTTCTCGGCGCGGGCGGCGGCGCTTTCGGCTCCCCTCTCTTCACGTCCGTCGGGAACGAGCCCGCCGCGCTCGTCACGGGCGACTTCGACGACAACGGCGTCCGCGACCTGATCTTGACTCGGAGGCTGAATGGGACCATGAGCGTTCTGCTCGGCGTGGGAGACGGCACCTTCGCCGCCCCCGTCGCTTACGCGGTCGGTTGGGGCCCACGGGGGGCCGCCCTCGGCGACTTCAACGGCGACGAAATCGAGGACGTGGCGATCGCTCTGCTCTACGACAACGCGGTGTCGGTCCTCCTCGGCAACGGCGCCGGCGGGATCGGAGACGGCACCTTCGCCGCGGCGACCCCCTTCGCCGTCGGCGAAAACCCGCACGACGTGATCACCGCGGATTGGAACGGCGACGAAATCCCGGACCTGGCGGTGACCGAAACCGGCGCGGACAGCGTGGTCGTCCTCCTCGGAAACGGCGCCGCGGGAGTCGGCGACGGCACCTTCAGCACCGCGGGCCGTTACGCCGTCGGCCTCTCCCCGATCGAGATTCTCACCGCGGACTGGAACGGAGACGGGATCCTCGACCTCGCCACGGCGGATTCCCTCTCCGGCACACTCTCCATCCTGACCGGAAACGGCGGGGCCGATGCGGGGGACGGCACCTTCGACGGTCCATACGTCTTTGCCGCCGAGGAGTGGGTCTCCGATCTCGTCGACGGGGACTTCGACGGCATCGGCGGCCGGGACATCATCGCGGCGGGCGCGGGATTCTACGTGAAGAACCCGGATTGCCGGATCAACATCATCCGGAACCGCTTGGAAATCACCGCGCTCCCGGGCGGAAGCCCGCCGCCGGCCCTCCCGCGGCTCCGCGTCCGGGTGCGGCCGAACCCCTTCAACCCGGTCGCCGCCATACGCTACGAACTGGCCCGGCGGAGCGCGGTCCGCGCGACGGTGCACGAGCCCTCCGGCAGGCTCGTCTCGGTTCTTTTCGAGGGCGTGGTGGAAGGAGGGGAACACACGCTCCCCTGGAACGGAAGGGACGGCGACGGCCGTTCGGTCGCCTCCGGAGTCTACTTGATTCGGGTCGAAACGGATCACTCGGTCGGCGCCGCAAAGGCCGTTCTTCTCCGTTGAAGGGCGAAGAGAGCCTCCCCGTCCCGTCGCCGCCTTTTCGCGAGACCTCTTCTTTTATTTATGTGCGCACTTTTCGCAGACCCCGACCACCGACAGATTGTAGGCGCGTAATTGAAACCGCCTCTCCCGGCAGACCCGTAGAATCGCTTTCGACAACGCCGGCTCGGTGAATTCGATCACCCTTCCGCACCGCTCGCATACGAGATGGTCGTGGGGGGAGTCCGAGACCCGCTCGTATCGTCTCGGACCATCCACCTCGCCCACGCGGCGAATCAGCCCGAACCACTCCAGCAGATTCAGGGTGCGGTAGACCGTGCCTCGGGAAACGCGATCCGGTCCCCCTCCCAGTTCGGCCGCCAGCTCCTCCGCGCCGAAATGACGGTCCATGCGGGAGACCGCGCACACCACGATCTCCCGGGCCTGGCTGAAATGCAGCCCCCGGCTTTTCAGACAAGAACGAAACCGGGCGAGCACCGTTTCGCTGGTCGATCCCACGATCCTATTTCCTCCGCCCGGCTTGGCCGCCGGTGAATGACCCCAGTGTACACCGACGAGAGATGCCCGGCCAGTGGGCGTGGCGCGACACATTCTTCTCCCCAACCGACGCGCGAAACGCTATACTCCCGATGCGCCGGACGCCGGCGGATCCGCTTTCCGGGAAAGGAGATACCGTGGCGGACCGATACGAAGCGGAGATCCTGGATCGAAGCGATCTCGACGGCTGGGACAGGCTCGTGGGTCACGCCTCCGGTGGGACCCTCTTCAACACCGGTCGATGGTTCCGGATCTTGGGGGAGACGCTCGGCAAGGATTGGCTCGTAATCGGGTGCCGCAAGAACGGCGTCTTGGTCGGCGGCTGCGCCGGAGCGACGACACGCCGGGCGGGCCTCGATCTCTTCCTCCCGCCGCCGCTCACGGCCTACGCCGGGATGGTCCTCGCCGATCCCGAGAGCGAGAAAGCCTGCGAGGGAACCGAGGACACGCTCCGCCGCGCCTCCGTCCTGGAAAGCGCGCTGCGACTCCGGTTCGCCCTCTCCTGGACGGTTCATCATCCGTCCACGCCCGATCTTCGCCCCTTCGTCTGGAACGGGTGGGAGTCCATCCCCCGCTACACCTACCTCCTCCCCCTCCGCGCGGACGGCGATCTCTGGTCCGGTTTGAAGAGCAGCCTGCGAAACAAAATCCGCAAGGCGGAAAAAGCGGGGATCCGGGCGCGCCGCGCGGAAGACCTGTCGGGGGCGATCCGCTTCTACGCCGACAGCTATGAAAAGCACGGCGCCTCGCCTCCGATCCCGCCGGAGCGCCTCCTCGCCTGGTTCGACGGGCTCCGCCGAGAGGGGATCGCCCGCGGCTACCTCGCCGAAGACGAACGGGGCGAACCTCTCGCTTTCCGGATCGCCCTCGTCGACGGGGAACGCGCCTACGACTGGGTGGCGGGGGCGGACACGGCGCGCCTTTCCGATGGAGCCACTCCGCTCCTCTACTGGAAGGAGATCGAGGACCTGCGGGCGGACCGCGAATTCCTCGACATGATGGGCGCCAACACGCCCACCATCGCCGGTTTCAAGTCCGGCTTCGGCGGCGACCTCGTCCCCTACTGGGAGACCAGGCGCTTCCGCTCCCCCCTCGTCCGCGCCCTCTTCCGCGCCCGCGGACGCTTCGGACGCTGAATCCTTGCGGGGAATTCGACGACGCGACACGATTGTCCGTAGACCGAGACAGAACCGGGCCCGGGATCGTTCCCGGGCCCGGTCGCGTCTTGGCGCGGCGTTCGTCGGCGCCTATACCCGTTTCCGGGCCCGCGCGATCAGCTCCTCGAACGCCGCATAGAGCGAAGGAATCAGGATGAGCGTGAAGAGGGCGCTTACCAGCACGCCGCCGATCGTCGTCAGCGCCATGGCGACGCGGATCTCCGATCCCTGTCCCGTGCCGAGCGCTTGGGGGATCATACCGATGGCGGTCGCCAGGTTGGTCATGATCACCGCCCGAAGCCTGACCGGGCACCCCTCCAGGATCGCCTCGTGCAGGCCGAGCCCCCTTCCACGCAACTGTTTCACGTAGTCGATCAGGAGAATCGCGTTGTTCACCACGATCCCGATCAGCATCACCATCGCCATCAGGCTGAAAATGTTGATCGACTGGCCACCGAAAAAGATCCCGAAGGAAGCGCCCACCAGACCGAGCGGCAGCGTGAGCATGACCGTGATCGGGTGGGCGAAGGACTCGAGGATCATGGCGAGGACCACGTAGGTCAGGACGATCGCCAGAATCATCGCGGAAAAAAGAGCGGAGAAGGACTCCTCCTGGAATTCGTACATCCCGCCGAACACGATCTTGTAACCGGGCGGCAGATTCATGGCCTCGAATTGCGGCCGGGTCGTACGAACCAAATCGGAGATCGTCCCCTCCGCCAAATTCGCGGAAATGGTGATCCGTTTCTGCCGGTCCCGGTGCAGAATCTCCGCCTGACCGGTCCGGCGCTCGATCCGGCCGAGCTGGACGAGAGGCACTTCGCCTCCGCCGGTGGGGATGCGGATTTCCTCGAGGGTCGCCGGATCGTTCCGCGTTTCCTCGTCGAAATGCACGCGGATCGCGTATTCCTCTCCTCTCTCCCGGAACACCGCCTCGTCGTTCCCTTCGAAGGAGTTGCGGAGAAACATGGCGATCCGGCCGGTGGTGAGCCCCCGCCGGGCGATCTCCTCCCGATCCGGGATGAAGAGGAGCTCCTCCCCCCCTTCCCTCCAGCTGCTCTTCACGTCCACCGCGCCGGGAGCGGCGGCCACGATCTTCCGCACCCGCTCGGCGTACATGCGGAGCTTGTCGGTCTCGTCCCCCATCACCTCGATCTCCGCGTCCGACTCCACACGGCCGGTTTCACTCGCCGACCCCGCGACGACCACCTCCGCGCCGGGAAGCCCGGCGAGAAGAGGGCGGAGGGCGTTCACCAGCTCGTCCACCATCCTGTCCCGGTCCGACTTGTCGGCCAACTTCGCTTTCAGAATCGCTTCATCGACACCGCGATCGCTTCCGCCGATGGTGCTGATCACCGAGACCACCTCAGGGAGGGCGCGGATGATCTCCTCCGCCTCGGCGACGATCTCTTCCGTTTTCTCAAGCGAGGAACCCGCCGGTAGCTCGATCTCCACGTTCATGTACCCCTGATCCATTTCGGGCATGAACTCGCCGCCGGAGATCCCGAGGAGGAAGAAGCTCAAGGCGAGGAAAAGGAGCGCCGCGACGGAGAGGATCACCCGGTTCCGAACGCGCCGGAGACTCCAGTCGAGAAGAGAACGATAGGAGACCGAGAGACGGCTGATCCGGCGATCCAAATAGTGCGTACCGTTCACCGCGGCGGCGCCCGCGTCTCCACCGTGATCTTCCTCGCCCGCCTCCCCCGCGTCCATCCGGCCGGTGCGCTTCAGGAAGAAAGCGCAGAGCATCGGCGTCAGCGTGAAGGAGATGAGAAGCGAGAAGAAGGTGGCGAAGACGACGGTGAGGCCGAACTGGATGAAGATCCTGCCGATGATTCCCTGCATGAAGGCGATCGGGACGAAGACGACCACGTTGGTCGCCACCGAGGCGAGCACCGCCAAGGCGACCTGGTTCGTCCCGTCCACCGCCGCCTGCTTGGGATCCTTCCCCTTCCGTAGATGGCGGATCACGTTCTCCAACACCACGATGGCGTTGGTGACCAATATGCCGACCGAGACGCCGAGCGCGAGAAGGGAAACCACGTTCAGGCTGAACCCGGCGATCTGCATCAGAAGGAAGGTGGAGATGATCGTCGCGGGCATCACCACCGCCACGATCAGCGTGGCGCGCACGTTCCGGAGAAACACCCAGAGAAGGAGCGCGGTGAGGAGAATGCCGATCAGGATGTTGGTCGTCACGTCCCGCACCGACTCCTGGATGAACCGGGAATCGTCCGAGGCGTACTCGATGACGAACCCCGGGGGGAGTTCCGCCCGCAGGTCCCGCACCGCGTCGTAAACGCCGAGGGCGGCGCCGATGGTGTTCGCGCCGGAGCGCTTGATCACGTCCACCTGCACGGCCGGACTGCTCCGGAAACGGGCGACGGAGCGGGCCTCCTCGTATGTGTCCCGGATCCGGGCGATCTCGCCCAAGCGGATCGTGCCTCCCGCCGCGAGAGGAATTCGGATTCGGCCGATTTCGTCCACGCTCTCGAACTCGCCGAGGGTCCGGATGGTGTACTCCCGGTCGCGCTCGATGACGCGGCCGCCGGGGATGTTCACGTTCTCGGCGGCGATGAGGGCGGTCACCGTTCCGATGGAGATCTCGTAGCGCTCCAGCTTCCGCCGGTCCACCTCGACGCGGATCTCGCGCTCCTGGCCGCCGAAGATATCGATGGTGGCGACGCCGCTCACCTGGGAGAGACGATCCCGCATCGTCTCGTCCACCACCTTATAGGTGGCGTTCACGCCGAGGTCGCTCGTGACGGCCAGGGAGATGATCGGCGCCGCTCCGACCTCGAACTTCTCGACGACCGGCTTCTCCGCCCCGTTGGGCAGATCGTTCAGAATGCCGTCCACTTTGGCGCGCACGTCGTTCGCCGCCTCGTCGCCGCTCGCCTCCAAACGGAAACGCATGACGACGAGCGACACCCCTTCCCGTGAGATCGACTCCAGGAGATCGATGTCGGCGAGGGTGCTCACCTCGTCCTCGATCTTCTGCGTGAGTTGGGTCTCCACCTCCTCCGGACCCGCGCCGGGGTAGATCGTGGTGACGAGCACGAAAGGGAAGTCGGTGTTGGGGAAGAGTTCGACGGAGAGAAGGTTGTAGGAGTACGCGCCGAGCACCACAAGCCCCAGCGTGAGCATGGTCGTGAAGACCGGGCGTTTGACGGAAAAGGAGGCGATGTTCATCGGGCGGACCCCCTATCGTTCCGCGCCGAGGTAAGCCTCGGTCCGGTCCGCGTGAATCGCCGCCTTCACGCCGTCCCCGAGCTTGGTCTGCCCGGCGACGACCACCCGTTCGCCCGGACGGAGCCCCTCGGCGATCGCGACGAGATCGCCGTTCGACGCCCCCCGGCGGACATCGCGCAGTTCGGCGCGCGGATCCTCGCCCGTACCGGCGAGGACGAAGAGGCGCGCCGCGTGATCGTGCCGGAGAAGGGCGATCGCGGGAACCACCGGGAGGTCTTTCGAGGAATCGACGAGAATTTCCGGCGAAACGAGGGCGCCCGGCTTCAGGAGATGGTCCGGGTTCCGGATCTCCACCTCCACGCGGTAGAGACGGGTGCGCGGGTCGGCGCTGATCGCCGCCTTGACGACCTCTCCATCGAGTCGCGTCTCCCGCCCGCCGTCCGCCGAGCCCTTCAGAAAGAGTCGAACCGGCCGGCCCTTCTCGACGAGGGCACGTTCCGATTCGGACAACTCCAACGGAATCCGTATCCGGTCGTAGGAAGATATGGTGGCGAGCACCTGGCCGGCGGCGGCGTACTCGCCCGGCTCCATGTGGATCGCGGTGACCACGCCGGCGATCGGCGTGTCCAGCTCCACGGCCCGGCGAGCGGAGATCCAGGCGATGCGCGCCGCGTCGCAGGCGCTTCGGGTATGATCCAATTGCTGCTTGGAGATCGCCCCGGCGCGGAACAGCTCCTCCATCCGGCCGCTGTCGATGCGCGCCGTTTCATAGGCGCTTCGGGTGGTCTCCATGTTCATCTCCGCGCGGCCGGGGTCGAAACGGTCCAACGAGACGATCACCTTTCCGCGGGGAACCACGTCGCCCGTTTGGACGTGGACGGCGCTCACGCGGGTGCGGAAATCGGCGACCAGATCGGTCTGATCGAAGCCCTCCGCCGCGCCGGTGAAGACGCGCCAGTCCTCCACCGGAATCACGCGGGCCTCCACGACGTCGACCGGGATTCCCTCCGCCTGCTGAATCGCCTGGATGCTCTGCGTCTCCTTCTTTTCCAGCCTGCGCGCGGCGGTGATTGCGAAGAGGACGGCGATCGCCGCTCCGATCGCGATCCAGATGCCGATGCGTGCTCCTCGACTCATGATCGTCTACTCCCGCTCCGCGCGCCCGTCCCCGGCGGTCGATCCGTCGCCCTCCTCGAGAGAGCGGCCGATCGTCTTCTCCAGCCGGGCGAGCGCCACGTCGTAATCGTAAAGGGTTTTCGCGTAGTTCGTGCGGGCCGCGTCGAGGGCGGTTTCCGCGTCGGCCAGTTCCAGGCGCGTCGAGAGACCGTTCCGGAAGCGTGTCTCGGCGATCCGGTACGCCTCCTCGGCGAGCCCGACCGTGGCGGTCTCGGCCTCCCACGACTTACGGAGCGACTCCAGGTCCTTGACCGCCTTGGTCGTTTCGAGCCGAACCGCCTTCCGCGCTCCTTCCAGTTCATATTCGGCGCGCCGCAAGTCGGCGCGGGCCTGCATGACCTTCCCCTTGGTGCGGAAGCCGTCGAAGATCGGCATGGAGACGGCGATCCCCGCGGCGCTCGAGACGGCGCGGTGGTTCTCGTCGAACGGCTCGATGACGTCCCAACGATCCGCCTGACCCTGCAGGGCGATTTGCCCGTAGAGGCCGAGGATGGGGAGCCTCTCCGCCTTCCGGATCGAGAGAACGCGCCGCTGCCCCTCCACGTTCTTCTCCAGCGCCAGAATCTCCGGCCGCCGGGCGAGTGCGTCCCGCACCGCCTCTTCCTCGCCGATCGCGAAAGGACGATAGAAAAGCGTGTCCGTCAGGATCGGGTCCGGATCGCCGTCCAAGCCGACGACCCTCTTCAGGTCCTGCATCGCCAGGGCGAGGTCGTTTTCGGCGGCGATCCTCTCCGGCAGGCGGTTCTTCACCTCCACCTCGGTCCGCAACAGATCGAAACGGGATGCCGTCCCCTGATCGTGTTTGCGCCTCGTCTCCTCCAGCTGCGACTTCGCCTGCTCCAAGGATCGTTCTCGTATCGAAAGGACCTCCCGCGCGAGGAGCACGCCGTAATACGCGCTTCGCGCCTCCAGGACCACCGCCGCCCGCGCCCGCTCCACGCCGAGCCCGGCGATCCTCTCGTAGACCTCGGCGTAGCGGATCGCGTTCCCGACCCGGCCGAAAGCATAGAGAACCTGGTCGAGACGAAGCCGTCCTTCCACCTCGAGATCGGACCCGATCTCCAGTTTCCCGCCGCCGAACTCCTCGGGCGCGAAGAAAGCGGGGAGCTGGAAGTTGTTCTGATAGGTTCCTTCCACGGAGAGGTTCGGTAACGCGCCCGCCCACGCCTCCTTGACGACTCCCGCCGCCTTGCTCGCGTCCTCCCGCGCCATGAGAAACGTCTCGTTCCTTTCCACCGCGAGGGCGACCGCCCGGTCCGCCGTGAGGCGGAGCGGTTCCGCGGAGACGGCCGGACCGGGCGCGACGACCGAACCCGCCAGGAAGCAGAAGCAGAGAAGAGGGGCGGCCGCCGCGGCCCGGAAAGGAACCGCTCCGTCGCTTTTATGACCACACTGTTTCATCACTTGTCGTCGTCCTTATCGGGGGCGAATGCTCGAAAGAAGTACTTCTCCACGAAAGCCGGATAGGCGGACCAGTCTTTTTCCACCCGATCGTGATAGATATCTTCATGTATAAATCCCCAGAGGAGCGCCCCGAAGGTGCGGGTCACCCACTGCGGGTCTTCGTCGCACAAAATCCCCTTGCGGATCGCCTGCTCGAAGATGCGGTTCATGTCCCCGAACATCTTTTCGTCCTGCTTCCGCATCCGGGGACCGTACACCTTATGATTCATGGTCAGCACCATCATCTCCCGTACGTAGCTCATGGCGATGGTCGGGTTCTCCGCGAGAAACCCGAACATGTCGTGGATGAAGCCGGAGACTTTTTCTCTCTCCGTCCCTTCCCCCTCCAGGCGCCGGCGGACCAGATCGCCGATCTCCTCCATCTTGCCCAGAATCAAATCGCCGTAAATCTCTTCCTTCCCGGGAAAAAGCTTATACAGGTAGCCGACGCTGAACTCCGCCTCGGCGGCGATCTCCTGGACGGTGATCTCACCGAAACTCTTCTTCCCGAGGAGACGCTCCGCCGCGGCGAAGACATCCCGCCGGTGCATCTCCTTCTCCCGCTCCTTGCGGGGGAGACGGGCTTCCTCCCCGCCGCCGCCGGAGTCGCCGGAGGACCTTTCCGCCGGAATCTCCATCGCCTCGGAACCGAACCCGGCCATCTCGATCTCCTCTCTCCGACAGGCAAGGAACGGCCGTTCAGGGGAGAAACGCCGTTCCGTGCCGTGAATTCATATTCACAGACTACTCCGTGGAATGCTGTTTGTCAATATGAATTTGCATTCACAATATGATTTATCGTTCAACCCGGAGCCCCGCTTGACTGGTTTTTCTATCTCTATGTATGACAACGTCTTTCCGCCTCCCCACAAATCATGTTTTCCCGCCCCCTTTCCGTGTATGCTGGGCGGGATGTATCCTCTTGGTCCCTTTCCGAAGGGGAGGCGGCACTATATGGAAGAAAAGAAGGAGTTCCGCATCGAAAGGGACTCTCTCGGCGAAGTGGAGGTGCCCGCCGGGGCGCTCTATGGAGCGCAGACCGCCCGGGCGGTCCGCAACTTCCCCGTCTCGGGTCTCCGTCCATGGCCTGCGTTCATTCGGTCCATGGCGGCGATCAAGGGGGCGGCGGCGGAGGTCAATCGGGACCTGGGTCTCCTGGACGGCGAGCGCGCCGAGGCGATCGCTCATGCCGCCCGGGAAGTCATGGAAGGCCGCTGGGACGATCAGTTCGTGGTCGATCCCTTCCAAGCCGGCGCCGGCACGAGCCACAACATGAATGTGAACGAGGTGATCGCCAATCGGGCGGCCCTTCTCCTCGGCGCCGGCCTCGGCGAGTACCGGGTCCACCCGAACGATCACGTCAACATGTCCCAATCGACGAACGACACGGTCCCCGCGGCGATCCGCATCGGCTGTCTGCTGCGGCTGGAGGAGCTGGTCGGCGCGGGGAACGACCTCGCCGCGGCGCTCCGCGAGAAAGCGGAGGAGTTCGACGACGTGGTGAAGTCGGGGAGAACCCACCTGCAGGACGCGGTGCCGGTCCGCCTGGGGCAGGAGTTCGGCGCCTATGCGCGCGCGGTGGAGCGGGACGGCGCGCGGATCGTCGCCGCCGCCGAATCTCTCCGGCGAATCGGTATCGGAGGGACCGCCGCGGGGTCCGGTTTGAACGCCCACGCCGAGTACCACGAGAGGATGGTCGCCCGCCTCGCCGAATGGACCGGCCTGGATCTCGAGGGCTCCGACGATCTCTTCGAGTCGATGCAGTCCATGGCGGACGGCGTCCACTTCTCCGCCTCCCTCCGCACCCTGGCGCTCACGCTCATCCGGATCGCCAACGATTTGCGGCTCCTCGCGTCGGGTCCTTCCACCGGCCTCGCCGAGATCCGGCTTCCGGCGGTGCAACCCGGATCGAGCATCATGCCCGGTAAGGTGAACCCGGTCCTCGCGGAAATGCTCGACATGGCGATGTTTCATGTCGTAGGGCTGGATTGCGCCGTCGCCCTCGCCTCTCAGTCGGGCCAGCTCGAGCTGAACGTGATGATGCCGGTGATTGCGCACGACCTCTTCGAAATGATGCAGGTGACGATCGGCGCGGTGCGCGCCTTCACCGACCGGTGCGTTCGGGGTATCGAGGCGGACCGGGAGCGCGCCGCACAATGGCTCGACCGAAACGCGATCGTCGTCACCGCGCTGAATCCGCTGATCGGATACTCCCGAGGCGCCGAGCTGGTGAAGGAGGCCGCCGCCCGCGGCGTGACGGTACGGGAAGCGGCGCTGGAGGCGGCCCGCGCCGGCTCGCTCGCCCGCAGGGAAGGGGGAAGGCCGGTCACGGAGAAAGAAGTGGAACGTGCGCTCGGCGACCTCCGGCGCCTCACCGAAGGCGGATTGATCTAGATGCGTTCCTCCGCGCCGAAAGAAGGGGCGCGCCCCCTTCTTCTCCCGAAGCGCGTCCGGGACGCCCTCATCCGCGAAGCGGAGCGGAGCGATCCGAGGGAATGCTGCGGTTTTCTGGTCGGATGGACGGGGCCGTCCGGACGCACGGTCGCCGCGATCCGGCCGGAGAGAAACCGGGAGGAGGGGCCGCGCGCCGCGCGCCGCTTTCTGATTCCCGCGGAAGCGTTCTGGAGAGAGCGCCTCCGCGCCGACCGCGCCGGACTCGCGATCCTCGGCTTCTATCACTCCCACCCGGAAAGCCCGGCCCTTCCCTCCGCCGCGGACGGCCGCCGCGCCTGGCCCGGCCGCTCCACACTGATCATCGGCGCGGACCGCTCGATCCGGTCCTGGCTCCCGCGACCCGAAGGAGGCTTCGACGAGGAACCGATCGAGTCGACGGACGCCGACGCGCCCCCTCCATGCGCGGCACGCTTCGACCCGTCCCCTTCCGCGTTTCTCGGCGCGATCGCCGGCGCCGCCCCGGAACGGGAAGAAGAACGCTTTACCGGCGAAGAAAAAACCCGCTACGCGCGCCATCTGGTCCTGCCCGAGATCGGCCCGGAGGGACAGGCGCGTCTCCGCCGCTCGCGGGTTCTCGTGGTCGGCGCGGGCGGACTCGGTTCGCCGGCGCTCCTCTACCTCGCCGCCGCGGGGGTCGGCCGGCTCGGCGTCGCCGATCCGGACACCGTCGACCTCACCAACCTGCAACGCCAGATCCTCCACGACACGCCGGGGATCGACCGCCCGAAGACGGCCTCCGCGGCGGAGAGGCTCCGGGCGCTCAACCCGAACACGGAGGTGATCGAACACGAGAGGCCGATCCTTCCGGAAAACGCTCTCGACATCCTCGGCGGGTACGATCTCGTCGTGGACGGAACCGACAACCTCCCGAGTCGTTACCTTCTCGCCGACGCCTGCGGAATCCTCGGCCTTCCGATGGCGCACGGAAGCGTGGATCGCTTCGGCGGCCAGGTTTCCCTCTTCCCGAGCCGGGGAGGACCCTGCTACCGTTGCCTCTACCCGGAACCACCCCCTCCCGGCGTTCCGGCGCCTCCGCCGATGGCGGGCGTCTTCGCCCCGCTCCCCGGCGTGGTCGGCGCCCTCCTCGCTTCGGAAGCGCTCAAAACGTTGCTCGGCGCGGGGGATCCGCTCGCCGGCCGCCTCCTTCTCGTCGATCTGCTCCGTCCCCGCTTCCGGATCATCGAGGTTCCGAGGGACCCGGGCTGCCCGCTCTGCGGCGAGCGCCCATCGATCCGCGCCCTCGACCGGAGCCTCTACCGGGACGCCGGCTGCTTCCCCGGCGAGGAGGACGCGGCCTGCCTCGAACGGGCGGACCGCCGGGCTTTCGCCCCCATGCTCGCCCGCGCCGGCCTTCCGCCCCTGCAAAACGGCGAATCGCTACCCGCGATCGAAACCATGACGCCTCAAATACTTCGCGGACGGCTCGACCGGGGCGATCCGATCCTCCTCCTCGACGTGCGGCGGCCCGCCGAGGCGCGCATCGTCCGCATCGAAGGCTCCCGCCTCCTCCCCATCGAGGAGTTGCCGGAGCGGACCGCCGAACTCGACCGCGACGCAGAGATCGTCTGTATCTGCCGCGTGGGGATACGGGCCGCCCGCGCGGCGATGCTCCTCCTCCGCCTCGGTTTCCCGCGGATCGTCAACCTGGAGGGAGGGATACTCGCGTGGATCGAGGAGACGGACCCGGGACTCCCCCGCTACTGACGATCGCGTCCACCGCTTGCCCGGGGCGCCGCCGCCCGATAGAATCGGCGCGGACCGCGGCTACGGCGGAAACCGCGACGGAGGAACGGCCATGCGCACTTTCGTGGAACTACGGATCGACGACCCGGATCTTCTGATCGGCTTGGTGGAGGCGGAAGGGATTCGCGTAGGCGAATCAAGCGATGACCTGCGCCGCGAGATGGAGGAGCTCGTTCGGCGACGCCGCGGGGAGGAGTTCCCCCCGCCGGAGCGAAAAAGGGCGATCCGGAACATGCTCCGCCGGGGCGGCTTCCGTCCCGCCGGCCGAAACAAACCGGCCAGCGAATATCTGGCCGGGCGCGCCGCGGCCGACGACTTCCCCTTCCACGCCAACGTGGTCGACATCGGCAATCACATCTCCCTCTTCACCGGGCTCCCCGTCTCGGTGCTCGACGCCGACCGCTCCCTCGGCGAGGCCTCCGGTCTGGAGATCCGTCTCGGCCGCGCGAAGGAGTCCTATGTCTTCAACCCGGCGGGCCAGGAGATCGACCTGACCGGTCTCGTCTGCGTCGCCCGCGCCGGAGGGCCGGCCCTCGGCAATCCGGTGAAGGACTCGATGGACGCCAAGGTGGTCCCCGGGACGACCCGCGTGATCGCCGCGGTCTACGCCGATCGAACCACCGCGGATCGGGAGGAGCTGCGGGAGATCCTGGGCCGTTTCGCCGCGATGCTGGAGCGCCACGCCGGCGCCGAGGGGACAGCCGCGGCCATCCTCGCCAACGAGTGAAAAAACCCTTGAATCCCTTGCCTATCGGCCGATATTCCGAATAGAATGGAATCGCATCCCGAGAGGCGAGAAGGCCTTTTGATCTCGCCCGGCAACCGGCTGCGACGTCACGGTGCCCAGGCCAGCCCGACCGGGAACGATGCGGCTTCGAGCGATCGGACCGTTTCGAGGTAATCGTCGTCCCGCCAGGAAGAGGGTCCCGCCACGCCGGCGCGGGTCGTTTCCCGCCGGAGGAGGACCGGGACCTCCGGACCGGACCCACCGTCCGGTTTCGGACCCCATCGACCGGTCATCGGGCGAAGCTTCGGGCTCCATGCGTAAACGCCGCCCCTCGGCGTACCCCGCCTCGGCGGAACCGCGGAACGACGGGACCCGCCGGGCTCGCATATTGGAGGACCTCAGAATGGCGTATGTTTTCACCTCGGAATCCATCACCGAAGGGCACCCGGACAAGGTCTGCGATTTGATCAGCGACTCGATCCTGGACGCTTACCTGGAACAGGACCGGCAGAGCCGAGTCGCCTGTGAGACGATGGCGAAAGGGAACGCGGTCGTCCTGGGCGGCGAGATCACTTCGCGCGGAAAAATCGACCTGGACCGGGTGGTCCGCGACGCGATCCGCTCCGTCGGCTATGTCTGTCCCGACGAGCCCTTCTGCGCGGACTCGGTGGAGATCCACCGTTTCCTCTCCAAGCAGTCGCCGGAGATCTCCCGCAAAGTGGACCAGGAGAGCGGCGAGCAGGGCGCCGGCGACCAGGGTCTCATGTTCGGTTTCGCCGCCCGCGAAACGGAGACGCTGATGCCCCTTCCGATCCACCTCGCCCATCGCCTCTCGGAGGGGCTGGCGGAGGACCGCAAGAGCGGCCGCGCCCCCTTCCTCCGGCCGGACGGCAAGACGCAGGTCTCGGTGCTCTATGATGGAAACACCCCGATGCGGTTGTCCACGGTGGTGGTCTCCACGCAGCACGAAGCCGCCGCGACGCCGGCGAAGATCGAGGAGTACGTCATGGACGGGCTTCTCCCGCGCGTGCTGGGCGATTGGCATCGCGACGACATGACCGTGCACGTCAACCCGGGCGGCAGCTTCGTGGAGGGAGGTCCCTCGGCGGACTGCGGGCTGACGGGCCGGAAAATCATCGCCGACACCTACGGCGGGATGGGCCGCCACGGCGGAGGCGCCTTCAGCGGGAAGGACCCCTCCAAGGTGGACCGGAGCGCCGCCTATTTCTGCCGCTACGTGGCGCGTCGCGTCGTGGAGGAGGGGCTGGCGGATCGGGCGGAGATCCAGGTCGCCTACGCGATCGGTGGAAACCGGCCCGTGTCCGTCAAGGTGGACACCTTCGGCACCGGCGACGAGAAGAGGGCCGAGGACTTCGTCTGCGGGTTCGACTTCTCCCCGCGCGCGATCGTCGATCAACTCGGACTGCTCCAGCCGATCTTCAAGAGCACCGTGAACTACGGACATTTCGGCCGGCCCGGCTTCACATGGGAGGGGGCGCCGGTCCCCTCTTCCGCCGGGGCGGAAAAGCGCTGAGCGTTCTTACACAAACGGACGAAGAATGAAAAGGCGGCCCCCGCGGGGACCGCCTTTTTTCATCGATCACCGCTTCCGAGACGCCCCGATCCCCATAAAAAACCCCGGAGCCGTCGCGCGGCTTCGGGGCGGCAAAACACCGAATCGGCTACGCCCCGGCGGGCGCCTTTTCGTTCGCGAAGAGATCGAGGATCGCTTCGGGGATCCGGGCCAGGTGTTCCACCCGGTCCGCGGCGCCGGCCTCGATCGCCGCCTTGGGCATGCCGAAGACGACGCAGCTCACCTCGTTCTGGGCGATGGTCCGCGCGCCCGCTTCCTTCATCTCGAGAAGGCCCTGGGCGCCGTCGTTCCCCATGCCGGTCAGAATCACGCCGACAGCGTTTCGCCCGGCGTTGCGCGCAACGGAACGGAACATCACGTCCACCGAGGGACGCTGGTTCTTCACGCGCGGGCCGTCCTTGACCTCCACGTAGTAGCGGGCGCCGGAGCGGCGGAGCAACATGTGTTTGTTGCCGGGGGCGATCAGCACCGTGCCCGACGCCACCGAGTCGCCGTCCTCGGCCTCGCGGACGTTGAGATCCATGAGACCGTTCAGCCGGTCCGCGAAGGATTTGGTGAAGAGCTGCGGCATGTGCTGCGTGACCACCGTGCCGGGGAGGTTGGCGGGGAGCTTCTTCAGGATCGCCTCCAACGCCACCGTGCCCCCCGTGGAGGAGCCGATGGCGAGGATCTGGTGGGTGGTCTTCGCCAGCGCGGGCAGCGCCTTCATGTGGCTCCCCTCGCCGGTTCCCTCCACGATGCGGCGCACGTTCGCCCGCGCCGCTCCCTTCAGCTTCTCCGCCAGCTCCATCGTCATGTCGCCCACGGTGTAGGCGGCGCCCGGCTTGCAGAGCACCTCCACCGCTCCGGCCTGGATGGCCTCCAGAGCCATCACGCCCCCCCTCTCGGTGAGGGAGGAGACGATCACGGCCGGGATCGGATGGTGGCGCATCAACTTTCGGAGAAAGGTCATGCCGTCCATCCGGGGCATCTCGATGTCCAGGGTGATTACGTCCGGCTTTTTTTCGAGGATCATGTCCCGCGCGACGAAGGGATCCGGCGCGGTCCCCACCACCTCGATCTCCGGGTCCTTGGACAGCTCGCTCTCGAAGATCCGGCGGACCACCGCCGAGTCGTCGACGATAAGGACTTTGACCACGTCGTCCTCCTCCGTGGGCGGCTCAGTCGGCTTCAACGGACAGATCGAGCCTGGCCTCTTCTTCGGTGATGAGAGCCCCGCTCCAAGAGGCGCGCGCGCGCCTCTCCTCGTGCTCTTCACGGCTCACCACGGCCGCGTCGGGGATACCGAGACTACAGATCGCGTCGGCGCCGAACCACTCGCTCATCAGCACGCCGCCGATCATGTTCAGCAGTTCCTTGAGGCCGTCGCGCCCCTTGTCCGCCGCGTCGGGATCGTCCGGCTCGATGCCGAGAAGATTCGCCGCGAGATCGATGCTGAAGGCGGGAGTGGCGGCAAACACGAGCCGTCCCGAGTCTCGGTCCGGGTCCGGGCCGCCGAAGGCGAGGGTGGTCTCCAGCACGTCGCCGGCGGGGAAGGAGCCGTCGTCGACCGGTTCGGTGAAGACGAAGGATGCCTCCTCCAGCACCCGCGCCGTCACCTCGCGCAACGTATCGAGAGAGAGTTCAGCTTTCATCGGAACCTCCGCCGACGCCGTCCAGGACATCCTTGACCACGTCCGTGAAACACTCCGGGCGGAAAGGTTTTTTAATATAGGCGCGGATGCCCCGCTCCTTCAGTTCCTCGATCCGCTTCTCGCTGTGCTCGGAGGACACGATCACCACGGGAATGCTGACCAGCAGGTTGTCCTCGGACATCTTCTCCACCATCTCCACGCCGCTCATCTCGGGCATGTTCAGGTCGGCGAAGACGATATCCACCCATTCCTTGCCGAGCACATCGAGAGCCTGTTTACCGTTTTCCGCCTCGTAGATCTCCCGCACGTCCATTCCGGACATGGAGATCGTTTTCTTGACCATCGTGCGGACGATCCGGGAATCGTCCACCACGAGAATGCTGTAACTCATCCCACTCCCCCTGCGCATTTCGAGAAGAGCTCGGTCATCCCGTAAATCTGACCGATCGTTTCGCTCGCCGTGAATTCCAACCTCCGGACATTGACCCCCAGGCGTTCGATGGCGCTCGGGAGAATCGTCCGCGCCAGCTCCCCACGGTCGGCGCCCAGGCCGAGTGAGTGAGCGAGTCCGTCGGCGACATGCACCAGATCCACCAGGTTTCGGTCCACATTCTCCGGAGCCTCGCCCGGATTGTGGTGCCAACGCGCCGCCCAGGAAACGGGACCGGGCAGATTCCAATGCTCGGCGAGGTCGGAGCCGACATCGGCGTGATCCATCCCGAGCACGATTTTCTCCGCCGCCGCCAGATCGATGCTGTCGTCCAGCACGCGACCGAAGACCTCCTCGGAAGCGTCCACGAGGAACGATCCGATCGCCAGCTTGCCCATGTCGTGGAGCAGACCGGCTGTGAAGATGAGGTCGGGCGCTTTCCGTCCCAGCTCTTCGGCAAGACGCTCCGCGAGGACGGCGACACCGACGCAGTGGAGCCAGAAGTGCGTCGCGTCGATCTCGTAACCCGGCACGGTCGCCGGGAGCATCCTCGAGAAGGTGACGCTGGACGCCACTTCGTAGACGCGCTTGATTCCGAGCAGGGTGATGGCCTGCCGGACCGAAGTCACCTCCCGGGAGAGACCGAAATAGGCCGAGTTGGCCATACGAAGAAGGTTTGCGGTCAGCGCCGGATCGGGGCGGATCACCGCCTCGAAGTCCGAGGCCCCGGCCTTCGGATCGTTGACGAGCGCGCTCAAACGTGCCGTGGACGCGGGAAGTGTGTGCAGGCTCTGGATCCGCTTCAGGATTTCTTCTTTCCCGATCACAGGTCCGCCTCCTTTCCCTGCGAACGTACGACGACACGTCCGGACCCCACGTGCAGCCGAACCGTGCGGGACTTCGCCCCGCCCACGTCCTCGGCGGCGATGATGATCTCGTTTTTCCAGAACATCTTACGGAGAACCGTGTAGTTCCTCTTGCCGATGTTAAAGGTCCCTTTGTCGTCGTAAAGGGCGCCTCCGCCGGCCACCTTGACCACCATGTCTTTTTTCTGACAACCCAGTTCGTACATTTTTTCGAACAGCAACGGTATACCCGTGTCGGCGAACATGGCCGGCTTGCTCTTCGCCTTGTCGGGCGAAGTGGCGGAAAGGGGAAGCATGTAGTGAATCATGCCCCCCGCGCCGCGAACCGGATCGTGCACCATCACGGCGATGCAGGAGCCGAGCGCGTAGGTGACGATCACCGCGCCCGGATCCGCGCTGACCTGGATGTCGGAGATATCCACCGTGATCTGGTTGGCGCTCTTCGATGCTTGTTCCTCGCGGTGTTCCCCCGAACACACCGGTCCGGTCGCTTCCTTTGTTGCGCTGTTCATGAAGCCCCCTGCAGTACCTCCGCATCCACGCTATTCCGAAAAACCGAAGACCTGATATACTTCAAGTGATTCTTCACCGTGCTCAGCGTCTCGGAATGTCCGATGCATAAAAGACCTCCCGGCGCGAGCAACCGCTCGATTTCCGAGACGAGCCGTTGTCGGACCGGTTGGTCGAAATAAATCATCACGTTGCGGCAGAAGACCACGTCCAGCGGCCCCTGCATCGGGAAGGGCGGATCGGCGAGATTGAGCCGCCGGAACACCACCCGCTCGCGGACCGCGGGCCGGATCCGGTAGGACTCCTCCTCCGAACCCCGCCGGCCGATCCTCTCGAAGTATTTGTGCCGGAAGGCTTTCGGAACACCCTCGAGCCGTCCCGCGGCGTACACTCCCTCCTCGGCGCGCGCGAGCATCCGGGTGGAGATATCGGTGGCGAGGATTCGGAAGTCCGCGGGAGCGCCCTCCAAGGCCTCCAGCACGGTGATCGCCATCGTGTACGGTTCCTCGCCGCTGGAGGACGCGGCGGACCAGAGACGGATCCGGCGACGCCCCTTTTCCAGGACGAGGCGCTTCACGTCCTCGGCCAACACATCGAAATGATCGGGCTCGCGAAAGAAGTTGGTGAAGTTGGTGGAGATCACGTCGAGAAAGAGAACCAGCTCCTCGCCGCTCTCGTCCCTCTCCATGTATTCGAGGTATTCCCGGGGATGATCGAGCCCGAGGGCGCGGAGCCGCTTCGCCACACGCGCCTGCACGAGCGATTCCTTCCCCTCTTTCAGATGGATGCCCGCCTTGTCGTGGGCGAGCTTGCAGAACTTTCGGAATAGGGCCTGATCCATTCTTTCGTTCCGCCGGTGCGGTGGGAATCCCGTGGGGATCCGCCATCGCCCTCCGTTCGTGCCGCCCGTTTTTCCGCGCCCCGGATCGGGGCGCGGAGGAACCGGCGACGGGGCGGCGAGCGGTTCGCCCGCCGCCCCACGCCTTCGTCTTCTTCTAGAAGTCGGCGAAATCGGGATCGCCTTGAAGAGGAATCAGCTCCTCTTCGGTGAGCGGAATCCCCGCCGCCGCTTTCTGCTCGCTCGTCATTTTCCGGGAGGCGCGCTTGGGACGGGGCGACGCCTTCTTCACGGTTTCCGCGGGCGAGGAAACGGCCGCGTTGGCGCGCCGGTTCAGCTGGAACCGTCCGACCATCGCCGCCAGCTCCTGCGACTGGCCCGCCAGCTCCTGAGCCGCGCTCGAGGACTCCT
>JAFGGD010000007.1 GCA_016930695.1 Candidatus Eisenbacteria bacterium | reverse complement strand
GAACACCCTCTCGCCTCATGGGACACGCTCTCGTCACGAACCGACCCCCCGACCCCAAAACCCTCCCGGGAAAAAGGAACATAAGAACGTAAACGATTTGGCGATTTCATTCCTTTCCATAAAAAAAGGCCGGGAGATGTTCCCGGCCGGTCGGCTTCGATGAGAAAAGATCAGATGGAGCGATCAACGCCCCGGCAGTAGACACGGACCGATCGCCCGCCCTCGCTCTCGACGATGTAGTAACCGATGCGGTCGAAAATCCGGTCGGTCACGCGGGACGCCGACTGCAGAAGGTACTTTTCGAAACTGGCGGGATACCAATAGGGCGCGTAGACCATCTGTCCCCCTTCCCGCCGGAACACCGGAAAATCGTGACACGCATCGAAAAATTCGAGCGGTTCCAGCGAGGAGAGGAAGATCGCCATTTGATCTCCGCCCCAAAATCGGTCCGCGAATGAACCGATCAATCCGCTCCCCGAAAGGGAAAAAGCCATCGGTTCGCTCCGCCATTCTTTCCCCTCTCCAAGGCCGAACACCCCCCCCATCAGGGGACGGCGGATGCTCTCGGCGTTTTCGATCTCGCCGAAAAACTCGCGATCGATCGCGTCTTCCGGGAGGACCATGTAGGAATGGAGCAGCACGCTCTGGCGCTCCGGAAGCCCCTGCACGAGGGCGGTTACCAGAGCGCCCGCGTTGGACCGGACACCCGCCTCATCTCCGATCGCGATGGAATGCCTCCAAAGCCGGTTGCGGATGATCTGTTCGGTCTTCAGTTTGTGGGTGTCGCCGAACATCTGTATTCCCTCTCCGTGGGGGAGTCCACACACCTACTCCTAATATACAGCCTTTTCGCCGCGCCGGTAGCCCGATTCGGTGAAACAGTGTCCCCGACCGTTTGAGTCCTTGCAACCGTGTTTGTTACGGTTCCGAAATCGGCGGGAATGTCAGGCCGTCGGGTGTTCCGGGCATCCCCGGCGATAGAGACAGTAACGGCAGCTTTCGTTCCGCCGCGCCGGGTAATCGCCCTCTCTCTCCGCGCGGTCGTAACGGTCGAGCGCGTCCCGAACCGCATCTCCGTCCTCCGCGATCGCCAAACCGCGTCCCACTCGCGCCGCCCAGATCCAAGTCTCCACGCGCTCCTCTTCCCCCCCGGCGGCGCGGACCGCGGCCGCGTACATCTGCAGAGAGATGCGATACCGTTCCTCGATCTCCCGCGGCGCGGCGCGATCGGTTTTATAGTCGACTATCACCCATCCTTCCGGCGTACGGGCGAGCAGATCGATCGCCCCCCGAAGGGGCCGGCCGCCGACGATCGCCGCGAAGGAAACCTCGGCGCCGGCGCGGCCCGGCTCGAGAAGCGGTCCGATCCGCGGGTCCGCGACGAGCTTTTCCATCCAACCGTCGACGAGTTCCCCTTCCCCGTTCTCCTCGCCCGCCGCCGAGGCGGGGAGACCGAGTACCCGCGACTCGACGGCCCTGTGAAATCGCGTGCCGAGAGAGGGCCCTCCCCCACCCTCCCGAACGGGATGGACCGGGAAGAGGCGAGCGAGACGGAAGCGCCGCGGACATTCCAGAAAGTCGTGAACCCCGGTTACGGTGCGCCCCGCCGGGTCCGGGTCGGGTGGCGGCGGTTTCGAGGCGAGCCGCCGGAGGACGCGCTTCGTCGCCTCCGGATCGGCGTCCCCGGCGAAACGCTCCGGCGACCGAAGAACCGCGCGCGGCGGGACGACGGGAACGGAGCGATCCTCCCCCTCCTCTTCCCCGCCGATCACGCGAAAACGGATTCCCTCCCAGTCATGCCCGCCCGTCGCCTCCGGTAAGCCGATCACGTCGTCGATCCGCGCCAGCCATCCGGTCATCCGATTGCCCACGCCGCCGGAGAGAATCAGATGACGCTCGGCGCGGGTGAGCGCCACATAGAGCAGGCGGACATCCTCCGCCTCGGCGAGCACTTTAAGCTCTTCGACAATTCGTGCATAAATATAAGGAACCCGACCGCCGGAGCGGCGCCGCACGCCGATCCCCCGGTTTTTGTGGAAGAGGAGCGGCGATTCCCCTCCCCGCGGGGGTCTCCCCAGATCGGCGACGGCCACGAGGGGGAACTCCATCCCTTTCGCGCCGTGGATGGTGAGAAGGCGGACCGCGTCCCTCTCTTCATCCACAGCCGATTCCCTCTCCCGGATCCGGGTCGACCGATAACGCTCCAGCGCGCGAAGACCATCGTGGAGGGAAAGCTCCCCCCGCTCCTCCAACGACCGCGCGATGGCGAACAGCTTGCGCAGATTCGCGCGCATTCGAAGACCGCCCGGCTCCAGGACGACCGCGCCCAGGTAGCCGGTCTCCTCGACGAGCGCCCGCAGGATGCGGTCCGCCGGCTCGAGACCGCGCCGGTCCCGGAGTCCCTCCAAAATCGACAGGAAACGGCGGAGCGCGTCGCGCCCCTCGTCGGAAAGCGCGGCCGACACCGAAGGGTCGCGCGCGCGGTCCCAGAGGGAAACGTCGCGTGGGCGTTCGATCAACAACTGCGCCAGGTCCCGGTCGTCCAGGCCGGCGAGGGGGGAACGAAGGGCGGCGGCGAGACGGAGATCGTCGTAAGGATCGTCCACCAGTGAGAGACCGGCGAGAAGATCGGTCACCTCGCGGGTCTGGAAGAAACCGCGTCCCGACGCGATGGACGCCGGGATCCCCTCCCGCCGGAGCGCCCTCTCGTAAAGCGCCATATCGGTCGTGCTCCGGAAGAGAACGGCCATGTCGCCGTAGGCGAGACCGTCGAGCCCCTCCTCGCGAATCCGCCGGAGCCTGCGCGCCAGGAGCCTCGCCTCCCTCTCCCGGGCGGCGCCGATCGATTCCTCACGCGCGACCAGGATCTCCACCGAAGGCTCCCGTTTCCGGGGAAACTCCTCGCGCGGGCCCGGTTCGAGAGGCTCGTAGGGGACGCCCATGGCGCGGTTCGTTTCCCACAGGCGGGAGACGAGGGCGTTCACCCAACGGAGAATGACGGGACGACTGCGAAAGTTTTGATCCAAAAGAATGCGCCGGGTCGATCGGGGAAGGGACGCGCCCATGTCGAGAAAGGCGGAGACGTCCGCGTCCCGGAACGCGTAGATCGACTGTTTGGCGTCCCCCACCGCCAGGAAACGGCCGGCGCCGCGCAGGCGGCGGACCAGCCGGAGCTGCAGCTCATTGGTGTCCTGGCACTCGTCGAGCAGGAGATAGGAGAAACGCCGGCGCACCTCTTCCCGGACCCGTTCGTTCCCGAGGAGACGGTCCGCCTTCTCTTCGAGATCGAGAAAGTCCGCCGCGCCCGCTCCCTTCTTCTCGCCGGAGTAGGCGGACAGAAAATCGACGGCCAGCTCGCGGAGGAGGAGGCGTGGCCGCTCCAGGTCCAGCTCCTCCGCCGCTTCGAGGAGATGATCCATCGCTTCGATCGCCGCTCCCACCGCCTCCTTCGCGTTCTTCGCCACGCCGCGGGTGACGCCGGCCCGGGCGGTCCGGACCCGATCCGCCCAATCCGAATCGCGGAGGGGATCGAGCCCATCCAGCGCCAGGATCCGGCGGAGTTTCTCCCTCGTCTTGGGCGGCGCCTCACCGGCGGCCGCCGCGCGAACCGCCGCCGTCGCCTCCGCCAGCCGCCGCCGCGCCGAACCGAAAAGCTCCTCCGGATCGGGAACGAAGGGGACGTCCCCCACATCCCGTCCGGCGGTGCGGATCGATCGGACGAGGGCGAAAAGCGGGGAAGGGTCGACGCCGCCGGGATGATCCGCGCCGGCGGACCACTCCAGCTCGCGGAACAGCAGAAGAGTCTCCTCGGGCCGCTCCCTCCACCACCGATCGAGCAGGTCGATCCAGACTCTCTCCTGCAACTCCGCCGCTTCCGCTTCGTCCAGGACGCGCAGGTCGGGATCGACGCCGGCCCGCTCGGCGTACTCCGTGAGGAGGCGGCGGCAGAAAGAATCGATCGTCGAGATGGGCGCGTGCGCCAGTTCACGGACCGAATCCGCCTTCCCCTCTTCCTGGAGACGGCGGCCGATCCTCTCCCGCATCTCGGCGGCCGCTTTATCCGTAAAGGTAATCGCCAAGATGCGGCGGATCGGAACCTCGCGCGTGAGGTGGAGGTGGAGGTATCGCTCGGCGAGGACCGACGTCTTTCCCGAGCCGGCGCCGGCGGTGAGCCAGAGGTCCCGGTCGCCGGTTTGCACCGCCGCCGCTTGCGCCTCGGTAAGACGGATCCCCTTCCCCGCGGCGCGCTTCGTCATTCCCCGTCCTCCAGAGCGGCGAGCACGATCCGGCAGAGGTCCCGGTAGGGACAGTGGAGCCTTTCGCAGGTGCGATCATCCGCCGGCTCCACCGGAAATTCACCGCTCTCGATCTCGCGGGCGATCTCCGCCGTCCTCTCCCGGACGCCGGCGAGGAGGGCGTCCATCCTCTCCCCCTCCATCGGTACAGCCGACCCGGCGCGCTTCTCCGGGACGACCCCCTCGGCGACGAATCGGGTGTCGTAGAAACCACCGCGAACGGGATCGCCGAGCCCGAGAAGGAAAGCGCCCACCGGCCGGCCGCCGTGGAGTTCCCGCGCGGCGAGAAGATAGAGGGGAAGCGCGAGGGAAAGCCCCGCTTCCAGGTCGCGGGCGAGCCCCGGTCCGCGCCTGGCGGACCTTTTGTAGTCGATGACCAGGAGATCGCCCGCGGGGGAGCGGTCGACGCGGTCGATTCGGCCGCGGACCGGCACGCCCCCCGCCAGGAAGGGACGGTCCTCCCCGCCGAAAGAACGTTCATAGGCGACCGGTTCCCAGCCGTGCTCCTCACGGAAACGGAGGTCCTCCTCGAGAAGGAGGGCGAGCCCCTCCCGGAGCCGCTCGGCCGCGAGCCGGTGGCCGACTCGCTCCGGCACGCCGCCGAGCGCCCGCATCGCCTTCTCGCCGAGGAGCGCCGCCGGATCACCGCCTGCGCGCAGCGCCTCCTCCAACACGGCGTGGATCAGCTCCCCCTCCCGGGTAAGAGGGAAACCGAAGAAGGGCGGTTCCTCCGGCTCGTCGAGGCGGTAAACATGGCGGGCGAGGTAGCGATAGGGACAGGCGCCGAAATCCTCCAGCGCGCTCACGGTGTGCGCCTTGCGGCGCGCCGCCCAGACGCGGAAGGGTTTGACGCCGCCGACGCGAACCGGCTCGTCGAACCGTCGCGGTTCGGAGGGGATTCGAGGGGTCCTCTCGCGGAAGAGCGCGGCGGCGAGTCCCACACCGGGCCCGTCCCCTTCCGCCGGATCGGCGCGGGCGGCGAGAAAGGGGAAGAGGTCCGCTTCGACGGCGAGGGAACGACTCGTCGCGAAACGCTCCACGGCGCCGCGATCCTCGAACCGCTCCGCCCCGATCGACTCGCGCGCCTCCAAAAGATAGGGGGAGGGAGGAGAGGCGTCTCCGGTCCGTTCGAAGGCGGGGGAACAGAAGTAAACCATCTCCGTCGCCCGCGTCCAGGCGCGCCGGAAAAGATAGCGCTCCTCGATCCGGTGCTCTTCCCTGTCGGGGACTCGGTATTGGCCGCTTTCGCCCAAGCGCTCCCGATCCGTTTCGGTCCAAAACGATCCCGACTGATAGGCGCGGGGGCAGAGCGCCGCCTCCAGGCCGGCGAGGAAGAGGACCGGCGCGGAGAGGTTCTGGCCGTGGCGGAAATCGTCTACCCGCGCCCCCCCCGGCGGACCGACGGCGTAAGAGACGCGGATCCGCCGCGCTTCGGCCTCCACGATCTCGAGCGCCTCCGCGGCGTCCATGGAATCCAGCGCCGGGCGCCGGCGAAAGGCGCGAACCGTCCGATCGAGAAACTCCCGGTAGCGGTTCCACGCGGCGGCGTGAAGAGGACCGTCCCTTTCGGGAACGGCGTCGGCGCGAACGGATGCTTCGATCCCCTCCTCCCACCAACGGAGAAGGGCTTCCACCGCGGCGCTTCCCCGAACGCTCCCCGTCTCGGCGGCGAAAGCGGCGAGCGGCTCCAGATGGGCGGAAGCGAAGCCGGGATCCGCGCCGCGCGCGCGCAGAAGGAGCGCCTCCCCCCCCTCCTCCGCGTCCGGCGCTTCCCGGAGTCGTGCGGCGAGACGATCCGCATGGTCCGGGTCGGCACCGGTCATCCTGTTCTTGAGGATCGGGAGAACCGTGGAGACGCGCACCCCCTCTCGGGCGAGGCGGATCCAGTCGAGAAGGGAGCGGCCGGCGCGGGTCTCCGCCCCCGCCGTTTGGAAACGCCCGTGAAAGGGAACGCCGTAGCGGGGAAAGATCTCCTCCACCAGAACGCGGTACGGCTCGACATCGCGAAAGAGAATCAGGTGATCGCCGGGGCGCCTCCCCTCCTCGGCGCAGGCGATGCGGATCTCCCGGGCGATCCTCTCCACCACTTCCTCCCTGTCGGCGCCTCCGAGGAATAGGGGCCGCGGCTCCGGCCCCTTTGCGGAGAGTCGCTCTTCACGGAACGGACCGATCTCCGAGGAGAGAAGGGCGAAGGATCGCTCCAAAGCCTCGCCTGTCCACTCCCCGTTCCCGGAAGGAGAAGGGAGAGTGATCCATGTCTCACCGACGCGGGAGGCCAGCTCGCGCAGGAGGGCGAGGCGGGGAGAGGAGAATCGATGAAAACCGTCGACCAGGAGAAGGTCCGGAAGGGGGGCGCGGTCCGCGCCGGAGGCGAGACGTTCCGCCGCCCGAAGAAGCGCCGCGGCGGCGTGGAAGAGGCCGGCCCCCTCGCGCTCCCGGAGGAAACGGTCGAGCGTTTCGGCGAGAGTCTCGAGACGCCCCTCTTCATCGGGCGCGTGGAGGAGCATCTCGCGGATCGACGCCGGATCGATTCCCGCCTCGCCGAGGTCCGCCGCCCAGGCGAGAAAAGCGCCGCGGAACCGAGGAGAGAGCGCTCGAGTCCCCACGGCCGCGGGCAGATCGGCGGCGACGGCGCGGAGCAGAAGAGACTCCTCCTCCGGCGCGGCGCCCTCCTCGGGCGTTCTCCCGAGGCGGTGAATCGCCCAGCTCTCAAAGGTGCGGATCCCGCCGTCGAAAACGCCGGCCACTCCGGCCCCTTCGAGGACGCGCCGGCGGAAGATCTCCACCGCCCCGCGATCCGGCAGGAGAACGAGCGCGCGCCCGCCCTCCGCCGATCCCCCGTCCCCCTCCAGAAAGAGACGGACCATCTTTTCCGTTTTGCCCGAGCCGGGAGGTCCGGTGAGAAGGACCGGCGACGCGGGACGGTTCATCGCGCTTTCCCCGATCGGCGCGCCGCCTGCCGGGCGCCGCCGCGGAAAAGACGATCACGCATCCCCGTTCCGCTCCTCCGGTAGGGAGGCTTTGTAATAACGCCGGCCGATGGCGCCCGAGGAATAGAGGTCTGTGAAAAAGCTCTCCTCGTTTCGGTCCGCCTCGAGGGTCTCGCGGGCGTTCGCCAGCTTGGCGTCCAGGTTGTCCAGGTGATAGATGAAGATCGCTTCCCGGGTGGCGGGGAGAACGGGGGCGCCGAACTCGCGCTCGCCGTGGTGGCTGAGAATCATGTGCAACACCTGGCGGCGGTGCTCCTCCGGAAAGCCCGGGGTACCGTCCATCGCCTTCTCGGCGCGGCGGGCGCCGAGATAGACGTGACCGAGAAGGGTACCGTCGACGGTGTACTCCTCCCCCGCCTTCTCCCCCAGTTCCTCCGTCTTTCCCATGTCGTGCAGCAGGACGCCCACGCGGACGAGGTCGGCGTTCAGTTCCGGGTAATGGGGCAGGAGGCGCTCCGCGGCGCCGATCAGGGAGAGGGTGTGTTCCAGAAGCCCGCGGCGGTAGGCGTGATGGAGACGGGTCGCCGCGGGAGCGGCGGCGAATCGTTCGGCGAAGGAGGCGTCCTCGAAGATCCGCTCCATCATCGCCCGGAGCATCGGGTCGCCGATCCGCTCGATCGCTCCGCGGAGTTCCGCCTCCATCTCCTCCGGCGAGCGGGGGCTCGCCTTTTCGAAGAGCGCGTCGTCCACTTCTTCGGGGAGGCTGACGCGGAGTTTGTCGAGGATCATCTGCAGGCGTCCCTGGAAGAGATCGATGCGCCCGGAGACGCGGATCGAATCCCCCACCTGGAAAAGGGAAGCGAAGGACTGGATGGGATCGCCGACGGACTGGCGGGGCTTGAACATGCGGGCCGTGATCCGGCCGGTGCGGTCGCCGACGTCGAGGTCCAGGTAGGGCTCGCCGGAGCGAGAGGTCTTCACGCTCTTCCTGAGCACGCGATAGTGCTCGGTCACCCGGTCCCCTTCCCGCAGGGTGTCGATGAATTGTCCTCGATGAAGATGGATCTCGGTATTCATCATTCTCCTCGCTTCCGCAGTATAGAAGGCCCCCCCACAGCGGTCAAGGAGTCCCCCCGACGCACTTGCCGCAAGAGGAGCTTTTTTTTATGCTCGAAAGAAGGTGAAGTGATGAATAACAAACCCGCGATTCTCGGTGTGTTCGCCCACCCGGACGACGAGTGCTACGGTCCGGGAGGAACTCTGGCGCGTTACGCCCTCGAAGGGTATCCGGTCCATATCCTCACCTTCACGCGCGGAGAAGCGGGCTCTCTCGGGAGCAGTCGCCGCTTCACTCGGGAGGAGCTGGCGTGCCGCCGGGAAGAGGAACTCGCCGCGGCTTGCCGCGCCCTCGGCGTCGCGGGACACAGGATCGTCGGGGCGCCGGACGGGGCGGTGGAGGGAATCGGCAGGGAGGCCGGAGCGCGGGAAGTGCTCGACGAAATCATGAGAACACGCCCGCAAGTCCTTATAACTTTTGACGAAAAGGGGATCTCCGGACACGCGGACCACCGCGCGGTGACCCTTTTCACACGGATCGCCTATCTTCGCGCGGGGGCGGAGGGACCCGCACGGATCTATGAGTACGGGATCTCCGCCACGGCGGCGGCCCGCCTCTCTCTCCACCGGAAAAAACCGATCCTCCCGATTCGCGACCATGAGCGCGAGGCGGTGATCCGCGTCTCCGACGAGGCGATGGATAGAAAAATCGAGGCGATCCGGAGGCACAGAACGCAGACCGCTTTTTACAGGCAGCTCCGCCGCGCGTTCGAGGACTACCGGGAGGCGACCCGGGAAGAACTCTTCCGTCTCGTTTTCGAAAGAGGCGAACCCTCGGCCGGGCCTCTCCCCTCCCGATTCTCCGTCCTCGATCCGGAGGATGATGAGAACCGGCCTTGCGCGGAGAGCCTCTTCCCCTACGGATCCTCCGCGGCCCCGGACCCTTCTCCGCGCAGGAGGTCCCCGTAGGCGCGCACCTTCTCCCCGCCGCCGGTCCGCCGCAGATACTCCTCCGTCAGCGCGAGGATCTCCGGGCGGCGCGCGAACTGGACGAGAGCCCTCTCGATCACCCGCTTCTCCCGCTCCGTCTCACCGCGGCGCGCGTAGTACTCGGCGAGCCGGAAATAGGCGCCGAAGTGATTCGGCGTGGAGTTGAGGACCGTGATCAGCCCCTTCTCCACCTCCTCGGCGTGACGCGGCTCGTAGAAATCTTTCTCGCTCTTGACGAAAAGCGATTCGGCCCGCGCCCGGTTGTTGGGGATCAGATACTCCCTCTCGAACTCCTCCCGGTCGATCTCGCCCATGAGCATTTTGTTTTCGCCGTATTCGTAGCGCGCCATCCTGTGGCGGGAGTTCTTGCGGATCGTCCTCTCCAAATAGTTTTGGGACTCCTCCAGGCGGCCCAGATTCTTAAGGGCCATCCCGATGAAGAAGTTGATGGTCCCCGTCTGATCCTGTAGGCGGTCGATCTCCTTCGCCTCCAACATGTCCTCGAGCCCCGCCTCGTGGCGGCCCTGGGCGAGACGAGCCTTGCCGCGGATCAGATAGATCCATGCCTGGCGGAAACCGCCCCGAATGATCCCGGTGAGAAATGCTTCGCACTCTTCGAATCGATGGGAGGAGAAAAGATCGTCGGCCAGCTGGCGTATGAGCGGCGCGTTCCCCGGATCGAGGGCGAGACCGCTTCGGGTCACGGCGATCGCCGAGTCGAGATCGTTCTCCTCGGTCCGCAGGAAGAAGGCGTACATACCGGCGGCGACCGGCGTCTCCCCGAGACGCCAGCTCTTCTCGGCGTGCCGCAGCCCCCCCGGTCCATACCCGTCGCGACGGAAGGCGCGCGCGATACGAAGGTGGAGTTCCGCCGCCGCCGCCGGCGGCAATCCCTCGAAATCGAGGAAGCGTTCCACGTCGTATCCCCGACCGCGGAGGATCGCGTCCATGCTCCCCCCTTCCAAGTCACGAAGCCACCACTCCGCTCCGTACTCGACGAACCCGCCGGCGTCCCGGTTCGGAACGGCTCCGTCGGCGTATCGATCGATCGTTTCCCCGTCGAGTCGGACGGCGGCCGCCAGGCCCTCCAGATCCCGGATGCGTGCTTCGCCGAAATCGGCGCGCAGAGCGTTCTCCTCCCAACGCTCGAGCGCTTCGGAGGCGCGGAGTGTGAGAGGACGATCGCTTCCCAACAGGATCAGGCGCTGCTGGTCTCCCGCCCGGAAACCGAGCACCTCGGGAAAGGAGGCGCGGAAAGAGAGGAGAAGGGAGCGAAGGTGATCCTCCCGGAGACCGGAAAGCGGCAAAGGACAAACCGCCACCCCCCCCTCCTTCAGCCGGGACGCGGCGAGGCGGAAGAACTCCTCCGTCCGCAGGTGCGCCCTCTTGCGGTCGGCGACCGGGGCGTCGGCGCAGACGATCACGTCGACCGGTTCCCCGTGGAGCAGGTGCCGGCGCGGATCCGCCGCGCGCGTTTGGAAACCCTCCTCCTTCCACGGCTCCCCGTTGATGCGCCCGAAATGGCGGATCGCCCGGAACGCGAACGGTTCCGGATCGACGAGGAGAACTCGCTCCGCTCCGGCCCGGAAGAGCATTCCCGAGGTGACGCCCGTTCCGGCGCCGAGGACGAGCGCGCTCTCCGCATCGGGCCGGAAAAGAAAGGGGAGACGCGCGAGAAGGATGTCGATCGACTTGAGCCCGCCGTCCGATCCATCGATCCAACCGTCCCGGCGGACCACCCGGGAGCCGGGCGCGCCGACCACCATCACGCTCGCGCTGGAGCCGTCCCCATAAAGCGAGGGGAGTTGGTTGTGCTCCAGCCGATAGGCGTCCCAGTCGTTCCCCTTCTGGAGGGAGGCGAGCCGGAACATCCCCGCCGAGGCGAGGGCGGGCTTCCATCGCGGTGGGTTGAAAAGGACGAAGAGCAGAAGAAGGACGAGAGGGACGATCCCGAGCAACCTCATGGAGAGGGGGCGCCTGCGCGAGAAAAGGAGAAGAAGCGCCGCGAGGAGGAGAAGAACCATCCCCGCTCCGGAGACCATCCCCCGAACGCCGATGGAGGGAAGGAGTCGCGGACCGACGAACGCTCCGAGCGCCGCGCCGGCGGTGAGGGCGACTCCGCGCCGTCCGATCCCCGAAGAGGAGGCGACCCTTCGGTGCCGGAAGAGGAGCGCGCCTCCCGCCGCTCCGAGGGGGATCGCCCCCGGCAGAACGATGAGGGCCGCCAGGAGAGCCGCGATGGAAAACACCCCTCCCGGGGAGAGGAATCCGCCCCCGATCGAACGGGCGTACCAGAAAGGCATGTGCGGGACCAGGAAAAGAACAAACATCAGAAACGACGCAAAAAGAACGGCGCAACCGCCTGTCCAGAAATCAATTCGCATTCGACTTGAGAAAACGCTCGAAACGATGCCCACACCCGAACCGAGCAGAATCACAGCGATGAGGAGAGCGAGATTCCTCTCGGTGGAGCCGAGCACCAGATCGCCGATCCGGACCCAGGCGATCATCGCCATCGCCGCGGCCGCGCCGACGGGCAGGAGGGCGAGCGTCGATGCGAAGCCTCTCTCCTCCCGCTCTTCGTCGCCCACCGCCTCCACCCCCGCACTCCCCGGTCCGGGGAGAATCAGCGCGCCGCCGGCGATCAAGAAGAGGGCGAAAGAGAAGAGGACGATTCCGCCGAGGCCCGCGGACGGGAAGAGGATCCAACCACCGAGAAAGGAGGCCGCCGAGGCGCCGGCCAGGGAAACGGCGAGGCCGGTTCTCCCCCTCTCCGGGTCGGCGATCAGGTCCGCCGCCGCCGCGCCCAGACAGAGGCCGGCGAGGGCGGAGAGGATCGGCGCGAAGACCTCGGCGGGAATCGCCGCGGACGCCCGTGGAAGCAACGGCAGCAGGAGGGCGATTCCGGCGGGGACGAGACGAACCGCCGCCCGGAGAGAGCGCCCCCGACGCAGAAACCCGGCGTCGCCGGCGAGTCCCCCCACGGCGATACCGGCTAAAAGCCCGGCCAAAACAGTTTCCCGCGCAGGGTCCGCGCCGGCCGAGCCCATCAAGGAACGGATCGCCCGGAGCCCGCCCAGAAGGAGAAACGCCCACGCCGCCCCACCGAAAAAGGGCGGGATCTGGAGCAGGGCGCTCCTCCCTTCGCTCTTTTTCACATCACCGTTCATCGTTCCCTCTCCCCAGATCGGCCTTGTCAGGGAGACCCCATGGTCGTACACTTCATGGGTCTCGACGGGTCATTTTACCAAGACCGTTGCAAACGAACAAGATCGAGCAGACGAAGGACATGATGCTTTCAATGGGTGACCTCCTGGACCGGAGGTCGATTCTCATACTCTCCAAGTCGAGGAAGAAGACCGATCTCCTGCGGGATCTGGTGGGGCTTCTCTCCAAAGCCGACCGGGTGAAGAACCCCAAAAAGGCGCTCGCCGACGTAATCGATCGGGAGAAGGAGAAAGGGACCGGGCTGGAGCAAGGGGTGGCGGTGCCGCACTGCCGGACCGAGGGGACCGATACGCTGGCCGCCGCCTTCGCGCTGGCGCGGGAGGGGATCGATTTCGGCGCATTGGACGGAAAACCGAGCCGTTTCATCTTTCTTCTCGTTTCCCCCCGAAACGCCACCACCACCCACGTCCAGGCGCTGGCCACCATGGCCCGTCTCCTCAAGAGAGAGGAGATTCAGCACGCCCTACTCGAGGCGAAGGATACCGCCGAGGTGGAACGCATCCTCACGGAGACCGCCGAGTGAGCCGCTTTCGTCCGCGCGATTTTTTTTTAAGCAGGCGAAGACGGAGGGGTACGCCGCCCGCTCTCTCTATAAGCTCCGAGAAATCGATCGCCGCCATCACCTGATCCGCCGGGGAGCCCGCGTGGTCGACCTGGGCTCCGCCCCCGGCTCGTGGCTCCAGTACATCGCTGAACGGGTCGGCCCCCAAGGACTCGTGGTCGGCGTCGACCTCTCCGAGATCCGGATCTCTCTCCCGGACACGGTCCGGGTGCTCCGCGCGGACATCTTCCGCCTCGAGCCGGCCGACCTTCTCTCCTTCGCCCCCCGTTTCGACATTCTCCTCTCCGACGCGGCGCCCAATACGACCGGCGTCGTCTTCGCCGACAGCGCGCGCTCCGTCGAGCTGGCGCGTCGCACACTCGAACTCGCCCGCGCGGTGGTCGCCCCCGGCGGCGCCTGGGTCTGCAAGGTCTTCCAGGGGGAGGATCTGGCCGCCCTGAAAAAGGAGGCGCGCCCCCTCTTCGAGAGGCTCGCCGTCGAAAAGCCGAAGGGATCCCGAGGAGGGAGCGTGGAGCTCTTCCTCGTCGGCACCGGACTCAAGGAGAGCGGAGGGGTGGACGGTTCGAAGGATCCGGTCAGCCGCTGAGACCGGCGAATCGCAGGTACCAATCGATCCAGGCGTTTCCGTAGAGCAGGGCGAGGAAACCGACCGGCGCGAGGAAGACGCCGAAGGGGATCTTCGCCCCTCCTCCCTTCCGCGCGAAGGCGATCAGCGCGATCCCGAAGAGGCCGCCGGCGAACGAGGAGAGAAAGAGGACCAGCAAGATCGATTGCCAGCCGAGGAAAGCGCCCATCATGGCGGCGAGTTTCACGTCCCCTCCCCCCATCCCCTCGCGGCCGCGGGCGCGCAGGTAGACCTCCCCGATCAACCAGAGACTCCCGCCGCCGACCAGAAAACCGAGCGCCGCGTCGACCCATGCCCCCTCGATCCAGCCGTGATAGAGAAAACCGATCGGGATCGCCGGCAGGGTGAGCGAGTCCGGGATGAGCTGCAGGTCCAGGTCGGTGAAGACCACCACGAGCAACACGCAGCCGTAATAGAGCGGAAAGAGGAGCGTCCAGTCCTGCGGGAAGGAGAGGGCGATCCAGAGGAAGAGGAAGCCCCCGGCCAGTTCGATCAAAGGGTAGCGGACCGAGATGGGGGCGCCGCAATCCCGGCAGCGACCGCGCAGAACGAGCCATCCGAGCACCGGTACGTTGTGGCGCCGGCGAACCGGCGCGCCGCAGGCGGGACAGGCCGAGGGGGGACGCGCCACCGAACGTCCCCGCGGGAGCCGATAAATGCAAACGTTCAGAAAGCTGCCCACCGAGAGCCCGGCGAGAAAGAGAAAGGGGAGAAGGATCGTTTGCATCTCAGAAGAGCGTCATCTGTTCCGGCTCGGCCTCCGCCTCGTCGCCGCTCGCGAGAAAAGCGACGATGCGGCGAAAATCCTCCGCCAGAACCGTCTCGAGGGAACGGTTGTAGAGCACCGCGGCGGGGTGGTAGATCGGGATCACCGTCCGGTCGCTCCAGGAGAATCGCTGGCCGTGCGCCTTGCTGATGCTCACCCGTTTCCGCGTAAAGAGGTTGAGCGCGAAATTGCCCATCGGCACCAGAACCCGGGGACGGATGAGCGCGAGCTGCTCCTCCAGGAAGGGGCGGCACGCCTCGATCTCCTCCCGCTTGGGATTCCGGTTCTCCGGCGGCCGGCATTTGAGGACGTTGGCGATGTATATCTCTTCCCGCCGGAGGCCGACCGCCTCCAGCGCCTTGTCCAGCAGCTTCCCCGCTTGTCCGACGAAGGGAACGCCGCTCTCGTCTTCCCGGCGGCCGGGCGCCTCGCCGATCAGCACCACATCCGCGCTCTCGTCGCCGGCGCCGAACACGGGCTGGGTCCGGGTCCGGCCGAGGGGACAACGGCGGCACGCTTCCACCACGCCGCGCAGCTCGATCATGTCGCGCATGCCGCTCCCTCCGTCGCACTTCTTCCGGATAAAGAGCATAGCGGCGGCGGCGGCGGCGCACAAGGGAAAACGGGAGGGGCGCGAAATTCACCCATAAATCGAATTACGGGGCGTTCCAAGTCGCCGTCCCCCGCGCGGCGACGATCTCGCCGAAATAGACGCGGTGGTAGTCCTTCTCGGGGTAACGCTCTTCTATGGAGGGGTCCAGGAAACGTGCGGGATCCATATCCTGGGAATAGAGAGTTCGGCACTCGAGGACGAGTTCCGCCTCGGCGAAGGCGGGAGCGGCGACGCGCTCCGACGGAACCGGCGTCAGGCCAGCGGCGGCGATCTTGTCCCCGTCCCGGCCGGACCGGGTGCCCAGAATCCGCGCCGCCTCCCGGAGCGGCTCCGGGAGCACGGAGAGCGTGAAGCCGGGAAAACGCTCCATGAAGCCGTAGGTGTGCCGTGTGGGACGAACCACCACCTGCGCGAAGGGGAAATTCCACATGCAGCCCAGGCTCCCCCAGGCGACGGTCATGGCGTTGTACTCCCCGGCGGCGAGGTCGCCGGCGGCGAGTATCAGCCAACGATCGGCCCAGAGGGAATGAGCGCGCACCAGCAGACGATCGATCGGAATCGCTTCGAGTTTCAAGGTCTCTACTCCCCGCCGGGCCGGCGCGAAAAAGGGCCCGGCCGGGCGGCGCCCCTCGTGGAGGCGCCCCGACCGGACCCCGTGGTTTCCAACGGTCCTTTCCCTAACCGATGATCTTCTCGACCTTTTCCACGATCTCCTTTTTCGGCACGGCGCCGATGACCGTATCCACCACCTCGCCCCCCTTGAAGAAAAGCAGGGTGGGAATGCTCCGGATGCCGAAGTTCGCCGCCACGGTGGGATTCACGTCCACGTTGATCTTGGCGATCTTCAGCTTGCCGCCGTATTGGTCGGCCACTTCCTCCAGGATCGGGCCGATTCGTTTGCACGGGCCGCACCATTCGGCCCAGAAATCCGTGATCACCAGGACCGGCGACCCGATCACTTTCTCCTGAAAATCGTTGTCCGCCACTTCCATCACATGCTCGGATGCCATTCGGTCGATCTCCTCCATCGGCCGCCGGCTCGGAGAGGAATCGCGGCGGGAGAGGGTGTGGATTTCGGTTCGGGGACCAGTCTAGAGGAGGCTCCGCTCGCTGTCAACGCGATCGGACCGGCCCCCGCGGAAACGCTGCCAGAGACGATCCAGCCGGGGCGTCACCCAGGCGGTCCAGGGGACCAGAAAGGCTCCCGCGATCAGATCCACCACGTAGTGATGGCGCAGGTAGACCGTGGAGGCGAGCAGACCGATCACGAAAAAGAGGAGGATCGGAAAGAAACGGCGGCAGTAGCGCCAGGCGTAGTAGAGGGAAACGAGACTCACCGCGGTGTGCAGGCTCGGGAAGGCGGCGCGCGAGGCGTGGTTCGGCATCATCGCGATCAGCGCGTTCTGGAAATCGGCGATCGCGCCGCCGCCGAGGTTGACCGAAAAGAGGCCGAGCGACTCGAAATAGAGTCGAGGAGGCGCGGCGGGAAAGATCACGTAGAGCACGTAGCCGGTGTAGAACGTGATGATCACGCCGAGGAGAGTCTCCCGCGCCTCCCTCCTCCTGCCGGTGAACCAGAGCAACAGCGCCACCGAGGGGGCGACGAGGAAGAAATTGGTGTAGAAAAAGCTGAAGAACTCGGTGCGCGCCGGCGTGATGAACTGCTCCGCCCAGACCACCGGCTGGAGACCGAACAACCGCTCCTCGATCATCGCGAGCGTCGTGTGGATGTCGTGGGGATTCACGAAACGGACCGTGTCGTGCAGGTTCGTGTAGACCGCCGAGCAGAGCGCGAAGGGGAGGATGACCCGGAAGAACTCCACCGACTCCCGGAGCGCCCGGGAGGCCGAGGGGGAGCGGCGCGCCTTCTCCAAGAGCGGCAGGAGCGCCGCCACGGCGGCGACGATCACCAGCCGGAGTATCCCTCCCTCGATCTTGCGGGATCCCTCGCCGGCGCGTTGCATCTCCAGGTTCGCCCAGACCGTCACCGCCGTGGATGGAATGAAGAGAAGAACGAAGAGCGCCTCCTCCAGGCGGAGCCTCCGGAGCGGGTCGAGAACGGCGCCGACGATTTCACGCCCGGACGTCTTCCCTTTCGCTCCCGAATCCGCGCGCATCTTCTATTTCTCCTTTCTCTCCGCCGCGGTCGTCGCGGCCTCCCGCTCCGGCGTCCCCACGATCCGATAAATCACGTAATCCCCGGTTCGACGGAGAGGCTCCAGCGCGGCGATCATCGTGGAGGAAAGATACCGCTCCTGCTTCTCCCGGAGAAGGAGCAAATCCCCCCCCCCGTCCTCGAAGCGGCGGAGGATCTCCCCGACCTCGCCGCGCAGATTCACCGCCCGCCCCCTGAAATAGAACTCCGCCGAGGGAGGGACGCCGTCGAAAAAGAGAGGCTCTCCCCCGAGGGGAGCCGTCGCCCGGGCGAGGTGCCGCGTCGACTTCCCCTCCTCCACCGCGCCGGGAACGGCGACGGAGAGGGCGATCAGGAAAAGGGGGAAGAGGAGCGAACCGGAGAGGATCGCCGCCGCCGAGCCTCCCCGCCGGAACGCGAAGAGCGCCGCCCCTCCGGCAAGGAGCAGGGGGAGGAGGAGCGCCGCCCCCTCCGCCGGACGGCCTGAGAATCGGGCCAAACCGTAGACGGTCCCGGCGACCAGGAGAAACAGCGGAACGGCGAGCCCGACTCGACGGGCCGGAATCCCTCCTTCTCCCGCCGCCTCCCGGCCGAGGAGAATCGCCAGCGGCGGAAAGGCGGGAAAGACGTAAGGAAGCGAGAGGGAACGGCTGAAGGTGAAGAAGAGGAGCGGCGAGAGCGCCCACAGCCAGAGAAACGCGGTGCCCTCTTCCTCCGACGGGTCGCCGGCGCCCGTCGTCGCGTGGGGGCGGAAACGCCGGATCGCCGCGCCGACCGCGGCGGGCGTCCAGGGGAGAAAGCCGAGCAGGCCGAGCGCCCAGATCAGGCCGTAGGGGGAGACGTGGCCGTGGCCGTAGCGGTCGCCGTACTCGGCGCGCACGTATCGGAGAAAATGTTCGTGCAGAAAGAAATAATTCCAAAACCCGGGCGTTTTCCTCTCCGCGAGGACGTACCAGGGGACGGCGACGAGGAGCAGGAGGCCGATCCCCGCCACCCAGGGAAGACGTCGGACCGCGCCGAGTTTCCGCGCGCGGATCACGTCGAAAAAGACGGGGAGTCCGGCGAGGACGAGCGCGATCGGCCCCTTGGCGAGAAGACCGAGACCGAGAAAGAGAAAGAGGAGGAGCCCCGGCCAACGTCGGGAGGGATCCTTGCGGAACAGGAGATAGCAGACGAGCGCGCCGGTCACCGTGCAGGTGAAGGTCACGTCGAGGATCACCGTGCCGACGAGGAGCGCGAAGAGTCCCGACGAGCCGAGGATGGAGCCGGCGAGGAGCGCCGCCCGGCCGCCGTAGAGCCGGCGCGCGGCGATCATCGTGAGCGCCAGAATCCCGAGACCGGAAAGGAAACCGGGGAAGCGCGCCGCCCACTCGTTCACGCCGAACGCGCGGAGCGAGAGGGCGGTCATCCAGAAATGGAGGGGCGGCTTCGCCCAGAAAGGCTCCCCGCCGTGCAGGGTGGGCGTGATCCAATCGCCGGAGCCGAGCATCTCGCGGCCGATTTCGGCGTAGCGCCCCTCCGTGGCGTCGAAAAGCGGGGGGAGCCCGAGGGTGGCGAGCCGCGCGAGGAGAAGCAGGGCGACGAGGGCGGCGGCGGCTCGGGCGGCGCGGCGGCTCAAGATGCGACTCCTCCGGGGAGGACCGCGCGCCAGAGGCGTTCGGCGAGCAGGGAGTAGCGATGCCGGATGCGGTTGTTCCGCACGGCGAGCCCGACGGTTCGCTTGGTGCCGACCAGCACCACCAGCTCGCGCCCACGGGTGAGCGCCGTGTACAGCAGGTTCCTCTGCAGCATCGGGTAGTGCTCGCCGAGAAGGGGAACCACCACCGCCCGGTACTCGCTCCCCTGGGACTTGTGAACCGACACGGCGTAGGCCAGCGCCAGTTCGTCGAGCCGGGCGAAGTCGTAGATGACCGACCGCGGACCGAAACGGACCTCGACCTTCTGTCCCTCCGGGTCCACCGATTCGATCCAACCCGAGTCGCCGTTGTACACGTCCAAGTCGTAATTATTTCGTAGCTGAATGATTTTATCCCCTACCCGGAGAACGCGGTTTTCCCTGCGCAGCTCCTCCCCCCGCGGATTGAGCAGCTCCTGGATCTCGCGGTTGAGATTGGTCACGCCCGCGATCCCCTTGTGCATCGGCGCGAGCACCTGCACGTCCCGTATCGGATCGAAGCCGTACCCGCTCTTCGCCTCGCCGCCGAGGAAAGACCGGATCCACTCGAGCGCGCGCGCGCCGTCCTCCGCCACGACGAAGCGAAAGTCCCGCGCCTCGTCATCCATGAGGGGCATCTCCCCGCGGTTCACGCGGTGGGCGTTTCGGACGATGCGGCTCTCCCGGGCCTGGCGGTAAATCCGGGTGAGCCGGACCGTGGGGACCCGGCCGGACTCGATCAGGTCCCGGAGAACGTTCCCCGGCCCCACCGAGGGAAGCTGATCCACGTCGCCGACGAGCACGAGGCGGCAGCCGGGCGGAATCGCCTCCAACAGCCCGTCCATCAGCAGCAGGTCGACCATGGAGACCTCGTCGAGGATCACCGTGGACGCGGAGAGCGGGTTCTCCGCGTCCCTTTGGAAACGCCCGGTTCGCGGATCGAACTCGAGGAGCCGGTGGATGGTGCGCGCCGGACGACCCGTCGCCTCCTCCATCTTCTTCGCCGCCCGTCCGGTCGGCGCGGCGAGAAGCGCCGCCTCGCCGGAGCGTTCCAACACGGCGAGCAGCGAGCGGACCAGCGTGGTCTTCCCCGTCCCCGGACCGCCGGTCACGACCGTCACCCGCCCCTCCAGCGCCGCCTCCACGGCCGCCTGCTGCTCCTCGCCGAGACGGGTATCGAGGGCGGCGTCGATCCATCGAAGCGCCTGGAAAGTGTCGATGGCCGGGCCGACGCCGGGCTCGGAGAGCAGCGTGTTGACGCGGCGCGCCACCGATTCCTCGGCATGGAGCATCTCGGCGCGGTAGATCAGCTCCCGGTCCGGCTCCGCCTCCTCCGCTTGGAGAGAGCCGGCGGCGAGGAGGCGCTCGAGGGCTTCCTCGACGTGCTGTTCATCGGCCTCGAGGAATGCGGCGGTGCCGCTCACCAACTCGTCCCGGGGAAAGCAAACGTGGCCGGCTTGGTGGAGGCGACCGAGATGGTAGAGCACCCCCGCGTCTGCGCGGCGCGGCGAATCGGCGCTTATGCCGAGCGCCTCCGCGACCCGGTCCGCGGTGCGGAAGCCGACCCCCCACACTTCATCCGCCAAGAGATAGGGATCGGATCGCACCGTCTGCACGGTTCGCTCGCGGTACGTCTCGTAGATACGCGCCGCCAGGGCGGGACCGATGGGGAGATCGTGAAGAAAGATAAGCGTTTCGCGAACGCTCTTCTGGTCGCGCCAGCCGTCGCGGATCATGTCGAGCCGCTTGGCGCCGATCCCGTCCACCTCGAGCAGGCGCTCCGGCTCGTTGTCGATCACGTCGAGCGTTCCCTCGCCGAAACGCTCCACGATCCGTCGCGCCATCTCGCCGCCGATGCCGCGCACCAGGCCGGAAGAGAGGTAGCGCTCGATTCCCCCCTCCGTCACCGGCGGCCGCACCTCGACGGTTTCCACCTCGAACTGCTCGCCGAAACGCGGGTGGAGAACCCACCGGCCCGTGAGTCGGAGCAACTCGCCGGCGGAGAGATCGGGCATCCGCCCCACCACGCTGACGATGCGGTCTTCCTTCTCATCGCGGAGGCGGGCCACGGTCCAGCTGTTTTCCGGATTGCGGAAAACAACCCGTTCCAGAGTCCCCTCGAGAGGCGTCTCCATCGATCGGCGGTCCTCCTCGGCACGGCGGGGCCAAGGGACGCGCCGGCCTTCCGCTCACCATAACCGATTCGGCCCGGGGAGCAAAGAACCACGGAGGGGAGAAAGGGGAACGCACCGGGGTCGAGAAAAAGGAGAAGCGGGGACTAGCGGAGAAGAATCATCTTGCCGGTGCGGACGAGCCCGGCCGCCTCCAGCCGAGAGAGATAGATGCCGCTCCCCACCGGGCGGCCCGATCCGTTCTCGCCGTTCCACACCACATCGTTCCAACCGGCGGGGCTCTTCCCGTCGAACAGGAGCCGCACCATCCGGCCCGCCACGTCGTAGACGGCGAGCCGCGCCGAGGCGGGGCGCGAGAGATAGAATCGGAGCGTGGTGGTCGGATTGAACGGGTTGGGACGGTTCGGGTCGAGGCGAACGACGAAGGGCGCGGGCGCGCCCCCTTCCGGTGAGAAGAGGAAGAAGGACGAACCGGGGAGGCCGGCCTCCACCACGCGTTTCTCCGCGTCATAAGCCCCTTCGACACGGACCCAGGTGGAGCCTTCGAGCCGCCAGAGCGCCGGCGTCGGTCCCTCCTCCACCGGCTCCACGCCGTGCAATCGGACCGTGACCGGTCCCTCCAGGGAACCGAGGGCGACGCGGAAGGGGCCGGCGACCGGATCGGGCATGCCGTTCATCCGGTCCGCCAGCTCGTAGGAAGAGGCGGGAAGGAGAATCACATAGCCCTCGTCCGCCGCACCCGAGGCGGGGACCGCCACCTCCACCTTGCCGGCGGCGTCGTAGATCGATCCGCCCTTGGCGCCGCGGACGTAGGAGACGGAGAAGCCGCGGCTCGTTTCCGATTTGTTCCCGGCCAGATCCTCCCCCTCGACGCGCACGCTGCCGATCCCCGTCTGGGTGAGGCGGTAGCCCGCGTGGTAGATGTGTTCCACCGTGTTCAGGGGAAAGACGGAAAGCAGCGAGTCGGTTTCGCCCATGCTGAACCGGATCTTCGGCGCTTCGATCAGCGCCTCCGAGGCGACGACGATGAAATCCACGTAGGCGTTGGCGAAGGTGTTGGGGAGGATCCCGACGGTGTAGCCCGGCGCCTGCTGGTCCGCGTTGGCGAAGTCCTGCAGGAAAACCCGCGCCGCATTGCGATCCGCCAAGACGAGATAGCTGCTGTGGAGCGCCAGGTCATCCACCGCTCCGGCCGTGACCCGGTTGAAGATCACGCTGGGATTGTAGGCGTTGGTCAGGTCGAGCACCGAAAGGCCGCTCGTGCGGCGCGCCACGAACAGCGCGTCCTCGGCGATCTCCATGAAACGCGCGTCGAACATGTCGTTCCGGTCGATCACGAAAAGCGGGTTGGCCGGATTCTGGACGTCGATCACCTCCATGCCGGTGATCCGCTGGGTCAGATAGGCATAGCCGCCGTAGACGGCCACGTGGAACGCGCGGCGCCCGCTGCCGTACGTGCCGAGCGCCTCGATCGCCGACGGGTCGGTCACGTCGAGCAGGAAGAGGGAATTGGTTCGGTCGCGGGTGACCACGTAGGCCACGCCGTCACTGACCCGGACCGAGGTCGCCGCGGCCCCGCCCAAGTCGTACACGCCGTCGGTCACGTAGGAACCGACCCGGATCACCGTGTCGGTTCGCGAGACGTCGAATACCGCGAGCCCCCCCGTACCCTGCGCCACGTAGAGAAGCGAATCGACGACGTCCACACCTTGCGCCGCCGCGTCGAGAGGAATCCACCGGGAGAAGAAAGCCTGGGTGCTCAAGGGGAGGTCGAACATCGCCAAACGGTCCTCACCGTTCAGGGCGACGAAGGCGCGCCTCTCCTCGACGAAGAGATCGTTCGCCGGTCCGCCCAGGTCGTAGCGCTCGCCGACGGCGAGAGACTCCCCTCCCACCACCGCCAACGGCCAAACGCCCCCTTCGTCGTCGACGATGAGAATCCGCGAATCGGATGCGCCCGCCAGGCTCACCGGAGGCGAGGGCCGATAGCGACCCCGCCGGATCAGGTCGAAATCGTTGAACACCCCGTACTGTTCATATCCATCGGACCCGGCGGCCACGTGAATGGTGTTCCCCACCAAGCGGATGTCATAGGGATTCCCGGAGGACTCGACCGCCTTGACGTATTCCGGTCCGTCGGGATCGTCGATGGAGACGATGTGCAGATCCCCCGACCCGCCGATCCCCCCGTAGCCGGTGATGTAAAGGAATTCGGCGGATCGGATGATGTCCTCCAGCAGAATCGGCTTGTCGAAGAAAGGATCGATATCGAGCACTCCCACCGAATCGGGAGCCTCGGGATCGTTCACGTCGAGAACGAGGACGCCGGTGGTGCGCAGGCAGACGTAAAGCCGTCCCCCTTCCCCCCAGACTACGTCGGACACGAAATCGAACGGGTTATAGGCGCCCAGCTCGACGGGATGAAGCGGATCGGAGAGATCCAGGATCCTTAACCCGGCCGTTCCCTCGGCCACCGCGGCGAGATCGCCGGCGATGTCCACCGAACGAGCGAAGCGGTTCGATACCGAGCCGATCGGCACGGAATCGACGAGTGCGGGCGCCGAGGAATCGGAGACGTCCAACACGTAAACGCCCCGATCGACGGCGCAGACATAGAGAATCGAATCGCTTCGGGTCATCTCCGTCATGATTCCGGGAAGGGAGAGGTTCGCGATCCGCTCCCCGGCGGCGACGTCGTAAATCCGAACGCCGCCCGGAGTGTCGCGGTCCTCTATGGTGTAGAGCAGACTCCGCCGGACATCGCAATCGAGCACGTTCCCGTCCGTCACGATAACGCCGAGCGATTCGGGCTCCAGGGGATTCTCGAGCGACGCCAGAAATACTCCGGCTTCGCTCGTACCCAGAAACACGCTGTCCCCCAGGACGGAAACCGTTTGAATCGTGAAATTACCGGGAAGGTATCGCGTGAGAAGCGCCGTCGACTTCGGAAGGATCAGATCGGAGAGAACGACCCCGTCCCTTTCCGAGGCGAGCGCGACCAGATTTCCGGACCGGAAGACCCGGCCGATGCCGGAAGTGTCCTCCACGACCCCCACCGGTCCGCCGGAAAGATCCGATTTACGGAAGAGAAGAACGGAGTCGCCGGCGACCGCCGCCAACAGAGAGTCGATCCCGGCGATGCCGTCGAGGGTGTCCGGCGGAACCCACGTCCCGGCGAGAATCGACGGCGCCGACGAGTCGGCCACATCCACCGCGGCGATGCCCAAGGCGCCACGGGCGACGAAGAGGGTGTCCCCGGAGAGGACCAAATCGTTCGCCGGGGCGAGCTCGACAAGACCGGTGAGTGGAACTCCCTCCCAGGAGGAGATGTCCACCAGTTGCACGCCGGCGAGTTCCGTCGCCAGATAGGCGACCCGCCCGGCGGCGACCATGTCCTCGATCTCCACGCCCACGTCGAAGGCGCTGAGTTTCTCCGGATGGCCGGGATCGTCCAAACCGAAGATAACGAGGCCGTCCCGGTCGTCCGCCACCAGGATCCGCCCGCGGTTCTCCACGATCCTCCCGAAGGAGGAGCCCGCCGGTACGGTGTCCAGCATCACGGGGGCCCAGGGAACGGAGACGTCGACGGTGACCAAACCGCCGGTTCCGCAGCTCAGATAGACCAGCGAGTCGCCGGCGAAGATTCCCCGCCCCTCCCCGGGGATCGCCCTCTCGGCAATACGGGAAGGCTCGTACGGGGAAGAGGCGTTCACCACGGCGAACCCGGACGGATAAATCACGTATAAATAATCACCGACGAATTGAATATCCGCGGGAGCGGAGAAGAGCGCCGCCCCGACGGGGACGATCTCCTGCGCGCCCGGTGAGAGCGCCGTGAAAGCCAACATCCCCAGAACCCATGCCAGGGCGCCCGTCCTCACCGCTTTTCTCAATTCCCCCCCCCTCCCAGGCTCTCGATGGCGATGAGCAGGTCCTGCAGATACCCCGGCTCGCTCGGGTTCAGCGTGTTGTTCGGGTCGAGGAGGTCCACGATGTCGTGGGCGCGGTCGTATTCGGCGAGGGCGTAATAGGCGCGGGCGAGCAACACCCGGAGGCCGCCGGCGTTCACTTCCTCGTTGTACCGGAAGATCCAACCGTCGCCGCTCAGTTCGAGCGCATCCTCCCCGTATCGTACCGTCTTTTCGTAATGGGGCCGGGAGTTGCCGGTGAAAGTGAGCGCTTGGGTGTGGGCCATGTAGGCGGCGCCGTAACGGCAATCCACGCAGAGGCTGTCATAGCCGATCGCCTCCTCGAACTGCCGGAGCGCGAGCCCGCTCCAACCGAGTTCCAGGTTCACCCACGCTTGACCGGAGATGGCGGGCACATAGGTGGAATCGATTTTGAGGGCGTTCAGGTGCGCGTTGAGGGCGTCCTGGAAATCGCCCGTCTCATACCGTGCCCAGCCGACATCGGTCCAGTAAGCCTCATCCTTTGTCACGTTCCCGTTGCCGTTCGGATCATTGGGGGATTTCTCCGAACAACCGGCGAGGAGCGAGACCATGAGGAGGAGCGCCGCTGCGATGACCCGAAAGCCCATGATTCCCCCAAACCGTAACAGCCGATATGGCTATACCTTACTATAAAAAGCCGGGAACGGCAGCCCCTTTCGGGGACCCCCTCTCCATGCATCGGCCGGAACCGCGGGCGGCCCAAGACCCTACCGGGGGGGACGTCCGGAAGACCAGGTTCCCGTCGCCCTCCCCTCCCCGTCGAAGGCGTTTCTGAGGTGCTCGATCCTGTGGGAATCCCCCTCGGCGGTGATGGAGACGACGTCGAAACGGCACGGTCGGTCCGGATCGCCGGCCTCCAGCAAGTAACGCTCGGCGGCCCGCACCAGCCGGCGCCGCTTTCCGGGACCGACCGATCCCGCCGCCCCCCCGAAACCGGTGCCGCTCCGCAGGCGGACCTCCACGAAGACCAGATCCCCACCCTCCTCGGTGATCAGGTCGATCTCCCCGCGGGGGGTACGATAGTTGCGATCCAAGATCCGATGGCCCGCGTTTTCCAGAAAAGCCGCGGCGAGTCGCTCTCCCAAACGCCCCGATTCGGCGCGTTCCGTCATCGTCGTTCTCCCGGCGCGCAAGGAACGTGGAAGGTGGCGCGGTGCACGGCGGACGCCCCCCTCTCCCGGATCGCCTCGGCGTGATCCTCGGTGGGGTATCCCTTGTGGCCGGCGAATCCGTATACGGGAAGTAGACGGTCCAACGCCTCCATCAGCCGGTCGCGGAGAACCTTGGCGACCACCGAGGCGGCGGCGATCGACGGGACGAGCCGGTCTCCACCGACGACGGCGATTTGGGGGATGGGGAAACCGGTGAGCCGGCGGCCGTCCACCGCCGCCCAGTCCGGCGGTTCGGGAAGCGCCCGCACCGCGCGGATCATGGCGGTGCGCGCGGCGGCCAGGATGTTCCCCTCGTCGATCTCGCCGGCGCTCGCCAGCCCGACTCCGACGGCGCGGGCACTCCGCACGATACGGGGGAAAAGGGCCGAACGCGCCGCCGGGGAGAGCTTCTTGGAGTCGTCCAGTCCGTCCGGCGTTCGGTCCGGGTCGAGGATCACGGCGGCGGCCACCACCGGGCCCGCCAGTGGGCCGCGGCCCGCCTCGTCCACGCCCGCGACGGTCCGGCCGCGAAGCCGGAAGGGGCGCTCCAACTCGTCGGTCGGGTCGGGCCGTCTCTTCCGCCGCGCCGGGAAAAACGAGAAAGCCGTCTCCTCCAGGGTCACCCGGAAAAGACGGCCGACGAGTTCTTCCGAGAAGCGGTACGCGGGGGGCACTAGCCCCGTTTCTCCTTCACGCGCGCCGCCTTGCCGATCCGGTCGCGCAGATAGAAGATCCGTGCGCGGCGCACACGCCCGCGGCGGATCAACTTGATGGCGGCGACGGAGGGGGATTGGTTCGGGAAAACCCGCTCCACTCCGATCCCACCGCTCACCTTACGAACCGTGAAGGTCTCGGAAAACCCGCTGCCGCGCCGCTGGATCACCACACCCTGGAACACCTGTGTGCGCTCCTTGTCCCCTTCCCTCACGCGCACCGAGACGGCGATCGTGTCGCCCGCCCCGAAATCGGGAAGGTCCGTGCGGACCTGGCTCGACTGCAGCTGTTTGATCGAATCCATGCTTCCACCATCCTTCGTTCCCGGGAGGGGTACCCTCCCTCATAGAAACGATAAATCTAGCACATTTCTCCATCTTGTCAAGCCCCGGAATCCCCTCGGGAGGCGCCCCGAAAGGGGTGGCGCGGGAACCCGCCTCTGGCCCCGGGGAGACCGTTTGTGGTAGGAAAAGGGGACGGGGCGGATCTCCCGCCTGCGCTCCGGCGACGCCCCGAGGGAGGAACCATGCCGCACCCGACACTCGCCGATCCGGCGCTCACCGTCGCCCTCGCCCTGCTCGCGGGGCTGGCGGCGCAGTCGATCGCATGGCACCTGCGGATCCCGGGAATCGTGCTCCTTCTCGCCGCGGGGGCTCTCCTCGGCCCGGAGGCGCTCGGCGTGATCCGCCCGGAATCGCTGGGAGAGGCGCTCCGGGCGCTGGTCGGGTACGCGGTGGCGGTGATCCTCTTCGAGGGGGGACTCAACCTGAACCTCCGCCAAATCCGTCGCGAGTCGGGCGTGATCCGCCGGCTGATCACGATCGGCGCGGTGATCACCGCGCTCGGCGGCGCCGCGGCGGCCCACCTCCTCCTCGGCTGGGATTGGCGTCTCTCTCTCCTCTTCGGCACGCTGGTGATCGTCACCGGCCCGACGGTGATCCAACCCCTGGTCCGCCGGATCCGCCTTCGCAGCGACCTGCAGACCGTGCTCGAGGCGGAAGGAGTGCTGATCGATCCGATCGGCGCGATCGTCGCCGTGGTCGCCCTCGAACTGGCCGTCCACGCCGATTCCCCCTCCGTCGTTTCGGGCGCGCGGGAGCTGGTGGCCCGCCTCGGCGGAGGGGCGCTCTTCGGCGCCGCCGGCGGCCTGCTCCTCGCCGCCCTGCTTCGGCCCAAAAGATTGATACCGGAAGGTTACGAAAACGTGTTCGTCCTCGGCGCGGTGCTCGCCCTTTTCCACGGAAGCAACGCGTTTTTCCCGGAGAGCGGAATCGCGGCGGCGGTGACCGCGGGGATGGCGGTCGGAAACGTCCGGACACGCGTGCTGCGGGACCTCATGGAGTTCAAGGAACAGCTCACGCTCCTCCTCATCGGTCTCCTTTTTGTTCTCCTCGCAGCGGACGTCCGCTTCGCGGAGGTGAGGAGCCTCGGGTGGGCGGGGCTCGGCGTGGTGGCGGCGCTGATGTTCGTGGTCCGCCCCCTGAACGTGGCGGCAAGCACCTTCCGGTCCGGCCTCTCCGGACGTCAGGTGCTCTTTCTCTCCTTTCTGGCGCCGCGGGGAATCGTGGCGGCGGCGGTCGCCTCCTTCTTCGCCTCCGTCATGGACGAGGCGGGAATGGAGGGAGGTGCGGAACTCCGGGCGATGGTCTTCCTCGTGATCGCGGTCACGGTGCTCGTGCAAGGCCTCGCCGGGGGACCGCTGGCGTCGCTCCTCGGCGTGCGGCGCGGCGCGAGACGCGGGTACGCGGTGCTCGGCGCGAACGAGCTGGGGCTGGCGCTCGGCGCGGCGCTCCGCGAATGCGGCGAGGAGACGGTCTACATCGACTCCAACGCCGGCGCGGTCCGAGCCGCTCAGGAGGGGGGCTTCCGCGCCGTCTTCGGCAACGCCCTTGAGGAGCGGACCCTCCATCGCGCCGGGTTGGCGGACCGGGCGGGGTGCGTCGCCCTCACGCCGAACGAAGAAGTGAATCTACTCTTCGCCACCCGAGCGGGCGAGGAGTTCAAGGTGCCGAAACGGATCGTGGCGCTTCACCTCCGGGAGGGACACCTGAACGAGGGAATGATTCGCGAGGAAGGGGCGACGATCCTCTTCGGGGCGCAGCGGGACATTCACCTCTGGTCGCTCCGCCTCCGCAGGGGAAAGGGAATCGTGGAATGGTGGGCTCCGGACGGCGGTACAGAGGAGACGGAAGAGAGCCGAGAAGCGCCGGAAAACGTGATCCTCCCCCTTGCGGTTCACGCCGGCGGCCGGGGGAAGCCGGTGGACGACGAGACCCGCCTCCGGAAGGCCGATCGCGCCGCCTTCGTGATCGCCGGAGACCATCGTGCCGAGGCGGAGGAGTGGCTGCGCGGCGGGGACTGGCGACCGGACGGTCCGCCCCCGGGCGAACGGACGGGGAGTTGACCGGCGCCGTCCCTCCGTGTCGGAGGGTTCGGCCGGAAGAAGAGGGCGGGCTCTCCGGACCGGTCGGCGGGAAAGCGACTCAACGGGCGAGGACGAGCAGCGTCTCCAGATGGGAGGTCTGGGGGAACATGTCGATCACCCGGGCGCGCAGAGGTTCGTACCCTTCCCGGACCAGGCGGCCCGCGTCCCGGGAGAGGGTGGCTGGATCGCAACCGACATAAAGGATCCGCCGCGGGGCGAGGGAGACCAGGGCGTCGAGGGCGGCGGGCGCGAGTCCCTCCCGCGGCGGGTCGACCAGAGCGATCGCCTCACGCGAATCACCCCGTGGAAACCCCCGCGCGGACCATCCCGCCACGATTTCCTCCACCGCGCCGTGGATCACCTCCACCCTGCCCGCGGCATCCGGGTCGCGCCGTACGTTCGGCCCGGCGTCGCGGATCTCGGAACCGCCGCTCTCCACCAACAGAATCCTCTCGAAACGATCCGCCAGGGCGAGGGAGAAGAGCCCGACGCCTCCGTACAAGTCGAGTAGGAGCGGGGCGGGCGTTCCGGGCGAGGCGCCGGCCTCGTCGAGCGCGGCGACTACGAGGGAAAGCAATCCTTCCGTCTCGGCGAGGTTCACCTGGAAGAAACTGCCCGCGTGGACGCGAAACCGCTTTCCGGCGATACGGATCTCGAGATGCTTCTTTCCGTGCGCGCGCCGCCCGGCTGCGAGTACGCCCGCGCAGGAGGCGGGAGGAGGTTCCCGCCGGAGAGCGGTCGGCGTCCGCGCCGCGAGGCGATCCGCGCCGCGGCCGCGGCTTCCGAGGGAGAGGAGAAAACCGCCCCGCCCGTCGAAACGGATCGTCGCCTCCTCCGCCGGAGGAAGTCGCCGCAACAGGGGGAGCGCCTCTTCGTGAAAGAGATCGGGAAGAAGATGGTTTCGTTCCAAAGGAATCAGGCGGCGCGTGCCGGGGAAGTGCATCCCGTACAAACCCGCGCCGTCGCCGTGAAGGCGGATCTTGTTTCGGTAACCCCAGGGGGGGCCGACCGGCTCCGGCGGCTCCACGAAATCGGCGGGAACGATCCGGCCGATCCGGGAGAGACAGTCCCGGAGGATCTCGGTTTTCGCGGCTCGCTGGGCGTCCAGCCGCATGTGCGCCAGGTCGGCGCCCGCGAGAGCTCCCGGCGGGCCGGGCGGCGGTTCGACCCGGTCCGGCGAAGGGTCGAGGATCTCCGTCGCCTCCGCCTCCACCACCCCCCGGGCGCGCCGGACGATCCGCGTGAGGACCCTCTCCCCCGGCAGGGCGCCCCGCACGAAGAACACCTCCCCCCCCACCCTCGCGAGGCCCGCTCCACCCGTGGCGAGTTTCTCGATGGTCGTCTCGATGACCGGCGCTTCGTCCATGCTCCCCCGCGCCCGGCCGGATCGAGCCGGGCGCACGCCCATTCTAGCGGATCAGGAGCAGTTTGCGGGTTTCTTCGGCGCTTCCGGCGCGGAGCCGTGCGAAATAGACGCCGGACGGGGCCGCTCGTCCGGATCCGTCCCGACCGTCCCAAACCGACTGGAAGGCGCCGAATCCCAGGCGGCCCTCAAAGAGCGTGACGATCCGCCTCCCCGATAGATCGTGGATCGAGAGGGCCGCCTCGGAGGGACGGACGAGTTCGAAAACGATACGGGTCTCCGGGTTGAACGGGTTCGGCCGGTTGGGGAGAAGACGAAGCGAGGGAGGATCGCTTCGGCCGGCTGCGGTCACCCCGGTCAGATTCGACGTCGTGTCGCAGAAAAGCCTCCAGGCGTCGTTCGGATAGCATCCCTTTACCCCGCTCGCCGGAAGCTGTCCCGCTGCGACCACCGCGCCCTCGCCGTCGAAAAGGATCAGATCGACATCGGCCGGAATCACATGACGAACGTGATCGAGGTGGATGGAGAAATTCGACGAGGCGACGAGAGTGTCACGGTCGATCAGCTCATCCGACTCCGTGTCTCTCGCCTCGAGCACGTAATCCCCCTCCATCGGGATTGTGTCCATGTCCACGAGAAGGAATTCGACGGGCCACTTCGCGGAGTGGAGGAACAGGCGAAAATTATCCCAGCGGTAGTCGATGTCGTGATTCCGAGCCCACTCGCACATGGATTTCAGTTCCGTCTTCCGGCAGGTTCGCATGTCGAGCTTGCGGCTCCCCAGACAGATCCATTCACCGTTCCGCCGGACATACCCCGTGGCGGTGGTAGAATCGTCCTCGTCGAAACCGAAGTTGTCCACCATCGTGGGAAAGAAACGATCTGCTTCGTCGCCGAAGAGAGTGTCCATGTCGACTAAATATCGGTCGCTCCACTCGTGCCATTTGACGCGGAATCCCCATTTCCCGCCGGGCGGGTTCCAACCCGGCCCGGTCCCCTCGCCGAATAGATATCCGACGGAGACGGTGGCGTTGAAGTCCCCGCCGGCGCCGCAGCAATTGCAACAGTAGTGATGGGCCATCCGCGCCACCGCCGGTCCGCCCCAGGGATTGACGGCCGGCTCGGCGGGATCCATGTTCCGCATCTCCACGACCGAGACGAGTTCCAGTGTCTCCAGCGAGGCCGCCACCCATCCTCGATAGGTGTATGGGTTGGTCTGGATGCCCCGGTGCTGGCCTAGCTTCTCCGGACCGGTGTTGCCGAACACCTGGAAATATCCGTCCCTTTCGCGAAAATCGAGCGAAGAATCGGCGTACATCGGTTGCCAGGGGACGAGGGCGGCGAGAATGGAGGAGGTGTCCATCACGCCGTCGTTGAAGTCGTCGACGAAGAGAGATCCGTCGGAGGTCTTCTCGGGGAGAAGAACACCGATGCTCGCCGCCGATCCGGCACTCACGACAAGAAGAGACAAGATGCACAAGAATCTACGCATGAAGATCGCCCTCCCTTTTCCATGGAGATGAGCGCGATCCCCCGCGTTGGAGCCTTTACATTGCTAAGTTGATATTGCTGCAATGTGTATGTCCTTGCGGCGAACCGCATATGTTGAATATAATACTAACATATATTTCATTTTTTTCTATTGATCAATATCATCTATGGGAATGGGGATTGAATCGATCTCCGGAAGACAAAACAGCATAGGGAGAGCGAAGGAAGGTTTTACGTGAACGTCCGGCGCGAACCGCCTAGAACGCCTCGCCGAAGTTGACGTACACGCCCGACTCGTCGGCGCCGTAGGCGATATCGAGACGGAGCCGGAGGCGTTCCTCCGGTTTCACGTCGTACCGGAAGCCGAACCCGAAACCGTGTTTGAACTTCGATCTCTTGAAGTCCCCGGGATCGCGGACTACATCGCCGGCGCCGCCGTAGAGGACCGCGCCGAGGCGTCCCGTGAGCGGGAGGCGGTACTCCGCTTGCAAGGCCGCCTTCATCCGGTCCACGTAACGGCGGCCGTGGTATCCCCGGAGGATCGACTCGTCGCCGAGGCCGTAGAGGAGTTGGAAGGGGGGCGAGCCGGTGCTCGCCTCGAAGAGCAGATGCGCCCCGATGGAGTGGTCGCCGCCGAAACCGGGAAAGAAGGCGCGGCCGTCCAGGGCGAAGGCATTGTAGGCGAAATCGGAGCCGGTGCGCCGGTCGCCGAAATCCGCCGTCCCCTGCAGAAGGAAACCGCCGTCGGGGAGGAAAGGGTGGTTCCGCCTGTCCCAGCCGAATCCGAAGCCGATGGTCGCGGTCTTCGCGCCGCCGCCCCCGTCTACGGCACCCTCCGCGATCGCGCCCCCCTCCTCCGCGTCCCGGACATCGACGTCCATGAAGGAAAAGCGCGGCCCGGCGTAAAGCCCCTCAGCGAGCCTCCGCCGCACGCCGAAGAGAACCGTCGGGCCGCGTTGCGTATAAGTTTCCTCTTCCTCCGCGCGGCTGTTCCGCCCGATTCCATAGAAGAGATCCGGGTAGTTTTCGTACTGGGCTTCGGCGAGAAACCGCCAGTCATCCTCCCGGAGGAAGAGATCCGCCTTGACCACGATTTGAGTCTGTTTCTTTTCTGTGTGAACCAATAAGACGGCGATCTGGGAAGGCCGGTGCGCCTCCGGCCGATCCTCCGGGCGGTGGATCACCAGGAGCGCCGCGCCCCCTCCGAGATGCGTTTCGGGGGTGTAGAAAAGGACCGGCAAGGGGAGGAAGGAGAACCCTCCCTCCGGCGCGGGTTTCTCCGCGGCGGCGGGAGGGACGTGGAGCGCGGCGACAAGAACGAGGAGCGCCGCCGCCGGGAACAAAGAGGCGAGCCACGTGATCACCTGGGACGCGATTCTCTTCTCCCATCGCATCGGCGGGTATTCCCTATTCTACCGGGCGACGCGGCAGGTCGGGTCGTCGTTCCACGGTGCGCCGCCGCGCCTCCTCTTCCCGCCAAGCCGCGATACGGGCGTGGTCTCCGCTGAGGAGAACCTCCGGCACGCGGAGACCGCGGTAGCTCTCGGGGCGCGTGTAATCGGGCGGTCCGAGGGTTCCGCGGGAGAAACTGTCCTCCTCCGCCGAATCCTCGTTGCCGAGCGCGCCGGGGAGAAGCCGGATCGCCGCGTCCAAAAGCGCCATCGCGGGGATCTCGCCTCCGCTCATCACGAAATCGCCCATCGACAGTTCCAGATCCACCATCTCGTTTCGAAAACGCTGGTCGACGCCGCGGTAACGGCCGCACACGAGTATCCATGCATCTTCCCGGATCATCCTCTCCACGCGGTCCTGCCGGAGAGGCTCCCCCTGGGGCGTGAGCAGAACCACCGGCGTCTTCTCGCCCCTTTCCTCCCGGATCGACTCCACCGCCCGGAAAAGGGGATCGCACATCATGACCATTCCCGGCCCTCCGCCGTATGGGGAATCGTCCACCGTTCGATGGCGGTCGTCGGTAAAATCCCGCAGGTTCACCGGGACGATCTTCGCCTTCCCCGCGTCGATCGCTTTGCCGGTGACGCCGGAAGCGAGGGGGCCGGGGAAGAGATCCGGAAATAGGGTGATGACGTAAAAAATCATGTCCGTGCGGCTCAACCGTTTAGACCTAATAGACCGGGGAGCGGATCGACGGTCATCACACCGCCGTCGATCCCGACGATCAGCCCGGGCGAATCGGGGAGAAGCGTTTCCCCTCCTTCGCCGACGACCCGATAGAGGTCACCCGCCGGATAGGGGAGCACATCCTCGAGCACGCCGAGGTCGCGGCCTTCCCGGGTCACGACTCGAAGGCCGATCAGGTCCTCGTGGAACGGACCTTCGACGCCTACCGCCGCCAGGTCTTCCCGGTCCGCAAAGATCACCGCGTTCCGAAGCGCTTCCGCTCCGTCCCGGTCGCCGGCGAGGGCGGTCGAGATCAAACCCGAATCCGCGAAGGAGGGCCTCACCTCGAAATCGGTTTCCTTTTCGCGTCCCTTCTCGTCCACGAGCAGTATCCTGCGCAGATCGGGAAAAGCCGCCGCGAAGCGACGGTCCAGATAGACCCGGACCTCCCCCTGCAGCCCATGCGCCTTCCCGACCCCACCGATCCGGATCCACTGCGACTCCATCGACTTCTCTTTCTTCCTTCTTCCCCGTATCGCCCCGGCCTCGACCCGCGGTCCACGAGCGCGTTCGTTGACGAGACGCCGGCGGACGAGGCGAGAGACGGCCTTATTACAGGCCCTCGACCCACCAAGGCCGTCGACCCGCGGTCCGAGGGCCCATTCGTGACGAGGCGCCGAACGCCGAGGCGAGAGGGCGCCTCGGACGAGGAGCTTCCGGAGTCGTAGCCTTAGCTACGATGGAGGAAGCGACGATGGAGAGGCGGCCTTGCAGCCCGGCGTTCGACGCCGCAGTAGAATGGACCCTCGGACCGCGGGTCGGTTAGTCTACTATGCTCAGTACGGCCTTCCGCCCCTCCTTCGCCGAAACCACGCCGAGAAGGGCGCGGATCGATCGGGCGGTCCGACCGTTCTTACCGATCACTTTGCCCAGGTCCTCCTTGGCTACGTGGAGGAGGAATTCGACGCCGCCGTCCCTCTCCACCTCCTCGACCCGTACCTGATCCGGATTGTCCACCAGGTGCCGCGCGATGTATTCGACCAGCTCCCTCATTCCTTGACTTCCTCGCCGGGCTCGGCGCCCTCCTCGGGCGGGACGGCCTCCGCCTCGATCCCGGCGGCGGGCTCCTCGGCGGCCGCTTCGGCGACCGGCTCCTCGGCGACGGCGACCGGCGCTTCCTCACTCGGCCCGGAGGGAGCGTCCTTCTTCCCCTTCCGTTTCGATCCGTGCTCGTCCAGCGGATGCCCGAAGATCTCGATGGTGACCTTGCGCTCCTCTTCCCGCAGCTCCTCTCCGGAACGGGCGGACTGATAACGGGAGAGAACGCCGGCGCGGGCGAAGATGTTTTCCACCGTACCGCTCATCTCCGCGCCGTCTCCCAGCCAGCGGAAAGCCTTCTCCTGGTTCACCTGCACCTTGGCCGGATTGTGGATCGGGTTGTAGCTTCCCAGTACCTCCACGAACCGCCCATCCCGGGCGTTCCGCGAATCGGTTACGACGATGCGATAAAAGGGGCGTTTTTTGCGTCCATGCCTGGCCAGTCGAATCTTGGTCGACACCTTCTCCGTCTCCTCTCGGACCGGACCCCCGGTCCGGCCTTTTTGCTTGAAATGAAAAACGTTTTCTTTCGTTCGGGCTACACGCCCCAGGGAAGGGCCATCCCCTTTCTCCTGCCGGAGCGGCTCATCATCTTCCGGATCATTTCGTACTGTTTGACGAGCTGGTTCACCTCCTGCACGGAGGTGCCGCTCCCCCGGGCGATTCTCTTTCTACGGCTGCCGTTCAGGATCGCGGGTTCCCCCCGCTCCCGCGGCGTCATGGACGATAGTATCGCCTCGACCCGCCGGACCGCGCCGTCTTCCATGGACACCCCTTTCGGCAGTCGCGCCGCCCCCGGCAGCATTCCGAGGACCTGGTCCAGGGGGCCCATTTTCTTGAGCGCCCGTATCTGATCGGCGAAATCGTCAAGCGTGAAGGCGTTCCGCCGCAGCTTCTCCGCCAGTCGCTCCGCCTGTTTTTCGTCGAATACCTCCCGCGCTTTCTCGGCGAGGGTGACCACGTCGCCCATCCCCAGAATGCGGGTCGCCATCCGCTCGGGATGGAACTCCTCCAGCGCGTCGATCCCCTCGCCGGTTCCGAGGAACTTGATCGGCTTGCCGGTGACCGAGCGAATCGAGAGCGCCGCGCCGCCGCGGGCGTCGCCGTCCATCTTGGTCAGGAGGAAGCCATCCACGCCGACCCGGTCGCGGAAGGCCTCGGCGACGTTGACCGCGTCCTGGCCGGTCATCCCGTCCACGACGAGAAGCGTCTCCGTCGGCCGGACCGCGTCATGGATCCGGACCACCTCGTCCATCAGCTCCTCGTCCACGTGGAGCCGTCCCGCGGTGTCGACGATCACCACGTCGACGAGGCGGCCGCGGGCTTCCCCGATCGCGCGCCCGGCGATCTCCTCCGCCTTCTCCCCGCCGGCGCCGCGAATAAAATCGCATCCCACCGCGGCGGCGAGCTGTTCCAGCTGGTCCGCCGCCGCCGGACGGTGCGTGTCCGCCGCGACCAGGAGCGTTCTCTTCCCCCGCTTCGCGAATCGGGCCGCGAGCTTGGCCGACGCCGTCGTCTTCCCCGACCCCTGCAGGCCGACCATCAGGATCACCGTCGGCGGCTGGGAGGCGAGGGATATCGACGAGGACCGGCCGCCGAGGAGCCGCACCAGCTCGTCGTGGACGATCTTGACGATCTGCTGCCCCGGCGAGAGGCTCTCCAGAACCTCCGCGCCGACGGCTCTTTCCCGCACGGCGCCGAGGAACTCTTTCACCGTCCGGTAGTGTACGTCCGCCTCGAGAAGGGCGAGCCGGATTCCCCGGAGCCCCTCTTTGACGTCCTTCTCGGACAACTTGCCCCGCCCGCGCAGCTTGCGGAACGCGGCGTCCAGCTTTTCGGTCAGCTCGTCGAACATGCTCCCAATCCAAACCAGACTAGGCGGGACCTAAACGAGTAATCTAGCACGCATTCGGCCGGGGTTCCATCCCCAAATTCTCCCCTCCCCTCCCCGACTCCGAGAGGACCGGGAGAGGGGCACTATCCCGTTGACCCTCTCCTCCCCTTCCTGATAGACAGGGTACGAAGGAGAACGCCATGGAGAACCGGGAGCAGCCCCCCGCCCTGACCGGCGCCCTGGAAGACTACCTGGAGACGATCTACGAGCTGGTCCGGGACCGTAAACTGGCCCGCGTACGCGATATCGCGAGCCTTCGCGGCGTCCGCTCGGGGTCGGTTTCGCCGGCGATGAAACGGCTGGCCGACATGGGGCTCATCCGCTACGTCCGCCGGGAGTACATCGATCTCACCCCCGAGGGTTTGGAGCAGGCGCAGCGCGTGTACGCCCGTCACCGCATCCTGACCCGCCTCTTCGAGGAGGTACTCGGCCTCTCCCGGGAGGACGCGGTGGAGAACGCCTGCTGCATGGAGCACAGCCTCACCCGTCAGGGGATGTCCTCTCTGGTCCGCTTCTTCGAATTCCTCCAGGTGTGCCCCGAGGGACGGCGCCTCCTCGATCTGTTTCAACACTGCGGGCTCGTGCGCGACAACCCCTCGGCGGAGTGCGAATTGGCCTGCGAGGCAAGGGAGCGCGCCCGCGCCGATCGCCTCGGCCGTCTCCGGAATCTCGCCGAGATGGAGGCGGGCGAAAGGGGCCGGGTCGTTCAGGTGAACGCCACCGGCGCGCTCCGGCAGAAGATCCTCGATCTCGGCATACTGCCGAACGGAGTGGTGACGGTGGTCGCCTTCCAGACGGATGAGGACGCTTTCCGCATCCGCCTGGAAGGTTTCGAGATCGTCCTCGGCCGGGACGAGGCGGAGGCGGTTCTCGTCGAGTCGGCCGACTGAGGGAACTTCGCGCGGTATCCGGGCTATTCCATGAAATCGCGGACGGCGATCACCACGCGGCGGTTCTGCGCCCGCCCCTCGGCGGTGTCGTTCGACGCCACCGGTCTCTCCTCGCCGTAACCGACCACGGCCAAGCGGGTCGGGTCCGCCTTCCCCTTCGACAGGATGTACTGAAGCACCGACAGCGCCCGCGACGTGGAGAGTTCCCAGTTCGACGCATAGCGGTCCCGGAACTTCGGCGCGATCGGCACGTTGTCCGTGTGCCCCTCGATCAGGATGTATCGGTCGGGGTACTCATCCAGGACATTCCAGATCCGGTCGATGATCGACCGTCCGTTCTTGGAAAGCGTCGCGCTACCGGAGCCGAACGTGGCCGCGTCCGTGAGGGTGATCCTCTGGCAGCCTTCCTTCTCCTGCATGCAGACCTGCTCCGTCTCCTCCAGATCCTTCAGCGCCCCCCGGAGGTTCTGCTCCAGGTCGTCGGCCCGCGTCTTCTCCGCGAGGGCCTTTTCCTCCAGCGTGGCGACGCGGTCCTGCAGCCGGGTGATCTCCTGGTCCTTCTGGAGCAGAAGCTCCTTTTTCCCCGAGCACCCCAGACCCGCCGCCAGGATAAGGACGAGACAGTAGACGCCGATGCGTTTTCCGGCCATCGATTTCCCCCTTTTCCTTCGCGAAAACCCACCTCGAAGCCGGCGCGGCGCGCCGACGTCTTCTCAGTGTACCCGCCGGACGGTGAAAGGCAAGGAGGAAGGCGAGAGCGGGGTGCGGGAGTTTCGGCGGGGGCGCCTCCGCGGCGCGGGCGTTCAGTCCCCTCCCGCGATGAGGCGCATCTCGGCGGCCCGGTCGGCGGCTCCGAAGACGGCGGAGCCGGCGACGAGCAGATCCCCCCCCGCCTCGCGGACGATCGGCGCGGTTTCACGATTCACGCCTCCGTCCACCTCGATCCGAAAACCGAGCCCCCTCTCGTCGCGGACGCGGCGTGCCTCGCGGATCTTGGGAACCACTTCGCGCATGAACGATTGTCCCCCGAAGCCCGGGTTCACGGTCATGATCAGAAGGTGGTGGATCCCGTCGATCCAGGGGAGGACCGCCTCCAGCGGGGTGGGCGGGTTCAGCACCAGGCCGGGCCGCGCGCCGGAAACGCGAATCGCCTCCAGGGTTCCCTCCACGTCGGCGCACGCCTCGGCGTGGATCGAGATCCAGTCCGCTCCCGCCTTCCGGAAGGCGGGAACGAGATGAGCCGGCTCGCGAACCATCAGATGCGTGTCGAGCACCGCCGAGGATAGCCTGCGGATCGCCCGGACCACGATCGGGCCGAAGGTGAGGTTGGGGACGAAACGGCCGTCCATCACGTCCAGATGCAGGGTGCGCGCCCCCGCCTCCTCCACGCTCCGAATCTCCTCGCCGAGACGCGAGAAATCCGCTGAGAGGAGAGACGGCAGGACCTCGGCGCGGTTCACGGCGACGCCACTTTCAGCTCGATCCGGCGGTCCCGGTCGAGCCGCACGCCGGGGGGCGGGGTTTGCGCCAGCACCGTCCCCTCCGGCTTGTCCGTTTCGGTTTCGTACGCGACGTTCGCCAGGGAGAGCCCGAAGAGACGGAGGTGGCGCCTCACCTCCGCGAGCGGAAGCCCGACCAGGTCGGGCGCCAGGAAACGGGAGGGCTCGGGACCGAGGCTGACCAGAAGGTCGACCGGCGCCCCCTTGAGGGTCGCCGTTCCGGCCACGGGGTCGGTGGCGATCACCCGCTGCTCCTCCACCGTTTCGTGGGGAACGGAGATCACGCCTCCCACGCGGAGCCCCTTCTCGGCGAGGGCGATCCGCGCCTGGCGGATCCTCTCCCCCACCAACTCCGGTACCGCCGCTCTCTCGGCTCCCGCGGAGAGGATCACGCCGATCCGCCGCCCGCGCTTGACCCTCTCCCCCGCAGCCGGGCGCTGGCGGAGCACGATGCCGGAATCGAGGAGCGCGCTGAATTCGATCCGGTCGACCGCGAGGTAGAGCCCGGTCTCCTCCAGACGGAGGGACGCCTCTTCCTCGGGCAGCTCCTCGATCGAGGGTACGCTCACCACGTCCCCACGCCCGACCACGCCCCCCATGACCACGTCCATGAGGAAGATCCCCCCGACGAAAGAGAGAGCGCCGAGGGCGACGGCGATGAGCAAAAAACGAAACACGCGCATCAGCGATCGATCCTCCGAAGGCGGGCCGCGAAAGCGCCGTCGCACCGATGCGTTTCCGGGAGGATCCGCACCGTCCCGTCCGGGGCGACGCAGCTTTCCGGGAGATCGGCCGGCGGCGCCTCGAGCCGGAACCGCCGGTTCTCCCCGAGAAAGCGCCCCACCGTCTCCTCGTTCTCCTCCGCCTCGGTGGTACAGGTACTATAAACGAGCAGCCCGCCCGGCTCAACAAGCTCCGCCGCCGAGCGGATCATGCGGATCTGCAGGCGCGCGAGGCGGGCGGGGTCCTCCTCGCGCACGCGCCAGCGGAGATCCGGCCTCCGCGCAAGCACGCCGAGACCGCTGCAGGGAACGTCGAGGAGGACGAGGTCGAATCGGGCGCGCCGAAGAGGGGGCGCCAGCGCGTCCGCCGCGGCGATAAGGAGCCTGTCCGCGGCGACCCGCCTTCTGTTTTCCTCCAGGCGTCGCAGCCTCCTCTCCGAGAGGTCCAGCGCCGCCGAGCGCCCCTCCGGGCCGAGCGCGACGGCGATGGGGAGGATCTTCCCCCCCGGCGCGGCGCAGAGATCCGCCACCCGCGCCGCGGGGTCCACCGGCTCGGCGGCCCGCCCCGCCGCCGCGATCCCTTCGTCCTGCACGATCATCTCCCCGCGCCGGAAGGGGGCGAGACGGGAGGGATCCCCGCCCTCCCGCAGCATGAGGACGGCCGGGTGGAGCGCGCTCTTCAGAACGATCGCCCCCTCCGCCTCCAGCTCCCCGGCGATGGCATCAACCTTTTTACCGTCAAGCACACGGAGGGAGAGAGGAGGGATCCGGTTCCCCGCCGCCATCCGGAGAGCGGCGCGCTCCACGCCGAGACGAGCGACCCAACGGGAGGCGAGCCATAGAGGATGAGACTCCCGGATCGACAGATGTCCCGCCGGGTCGTCCTCGATGGAGGGGATCCCCGGGGGTTCCCCTTCGCGCAGGAAACGGCGGAGTACGCCGTTCACGAGGCGCGCCGCCGGTTCACCGCCGCTCCGCCGGGCGAGGGCGACCGTCTCGAACACGGCGGCGCGCGCCGGGACGGCGGAGAGAAAGAGGAGCTGGAAGAGGCCCGCCCGGAGAAGGTTCCGGGTGCGCGGATCGAGTCGCTCCGGTCCGCTCCGGTCGAGGAAGCGACCGAGGATCCAATCGATCCGGCCGCGGTTCTGCAGCACGCCGCGCACGATCCGGCGGGCGAGCCCCCTCTCCCGTCCGTCCGGGCCGGCGACCCGGTCCCCCCGCTCCAGGGCCGGTTCCAGGAAAAGACCCTCTTCGACGGCGATCAGCGCGGTGAGCGCCGCCGCGCGGGCGCCTCCCCGGCCCATCGTCACGCCTCCCCGGCGAGCGGGGCGCCGACGGGAAAACGGACGCCGGCGAGAAGGGCGCGCGCCTCGACGCGCCGTTTCCCCGGAAGCTGCACTTCCTCCAGGCGAACCGCTCCCTCTCCGGCGGCGATCACGAGACCCGACCGCGCCTCGGCGACGAGCACCGTCCCCGGCGCCCCCTCTCCCTCCGTTTCGGAGGCGCGCCAGATCCGCATCGCCCCCCGCGACGTTCCGGTGAAGGCGACCGGCTTCGGATTCATCGCCCGCACAAGACGGACGACGCGCGCCGCCGGCGCGGCCCAATCGACGCGCGCCTCTTCCTTGCGGATCGGCGGGGCGTGGGTCGCCCGCTCCTCCCTTTGCGGCTCGCGCGGACAATCCCCCCGCTCCAATCGATCCAGCGTCTCCACCAGAAGCCTCCCACCGATGCGCGCGAGCCGTTCCGCCAGCTCTCCGGCGGTCTCTCCCTCTCCGATCGGCGTCTTCTCCCGAAGGAGCATCTCCCCCGTGTCCAGCCCCTCGTCGATCAGCATGGTGGTGATCCCCGTCTCCGTCTCCCCCTCGAGAATCGCCCTTTCGATCGGCGCGGCGCCGCGGTAGGCGGGGAGAAGCGAGGCGTGCGCGTTGACGCACCCGCGGGGAGGGAGGGCGAGAAAGGGGGGCTTCAGTATGCGGCCGAAGGCGACCACGGCGACCGCTTCGGGGGCCAGTTCCCGGATCGAGCGGAGGGATTCCTCCGAGGAGGGGCGCGCCGGCTGGAGAACCGGAAGCCCCAGCTCCTCGGCGCGCGCCTTGACCGGCGGCGGCTCCTGCTTCCGGCCGCGCCCCCGCGGGCGGTCCGGCCGGGTGAGCACGCCCACCAGCCTGTGCCGGGAGGCGCCGGCGATCGCGTCCAGGGAGGGGAGCGCGAAGGCCGGCGTGCCGGCGAAGAGAATCCTCATTCCTTCTGTTCCGGCTGCGGGGACGCCCCTTCGCCCGCGATCCCTTCCAAGCTGCTCCGGAGCACTTCCACCTTCACGTTCTCGGCGATCCGGACCACCACCACCTTTTCCTTGATTCCCACGATGGTGCCGAGAAGACCGCCCCGCGTGACCACCCGGTCCCCCTTCTTGAGGGCGTCGAGCATTTTTTGGCGGTCCTTCTGGCGCTTGAACTGCGGCCGAAGAAAGAGGAACCACCAGATGAGAAAGAGACCGCCGAAGAGAAAGAGCAGGCCGAATCCGCCGCCCCCTCCCGACGAGGCGCCGCCGCCGCCCGATGAGCCCATGGCGAGAAGCCAGTGCGCGTTCATGAAACCCTCCCGTGCTCGGGTTGTTGGTTCGTTTTCGATCCCCGCCATCTTCCCCGATCCGCGCGGGACCTGGCAACCCCTAAACGCGGGCGCGGAGAGGATCAGAGACCCTCGCCGGAGAACCAGCGCTCCAGGAAGGCGCCCTTCCAGGCGGCGTATTCGCCCCGCCGGATCGCCTCCCGAGCCTCGCGAACGATGCGAAAATAGAATGTTAGGTTGTGAAGTGTCGCCGAGCGGAGCGCCAGGATCTCCCCCGCGGAAAAAAGGTGTCGCAGATAGGCGCGGGAGAAGAGCCGGCAGGCGGGACAGTCGCAATCCGGATCGGGGGGACGGTCGTCGCGGGCGTAGGCGCCGTTCTTCACCACCAACCGCCCCCGCGACGTGAGGAGAGTGCCGTTGCGCGCCATTCGGGTGGGGAGGACGCAATCGAAGAGGTCGATCCCCCGTTCGATTCCGGCGACGATATCCTCGGGAAAGCCGACGCCCATCAGATAGCGGGGACGGTCCGCCGGGAGGAGCGGCGCCGTGAAGGAGAGCGTGTCCCCCATCTGCTCCTTCGTCTCCCCCACCGAGAGCCCTCCGATGGCGTGGCCGTCGAAACCGATGGCGGCGATCTCCTCGGCGCTCCTCCGCCGGAGGTCCCGATCGAGCCCCCCCTGGACGATGCCGAAAAGCGCCGGTTTCCGCCCCTCCGGCGTCCGTTCCGGCGGGAGCGCGTCCAGAGCGCGGCGCCCCCGTTCCGCCCAAAGCGTGGTGCGGCGGACCGCCTCCTCGACGCTTCTCCGTTCCGCCGGGAGGGGCGGGCAGTGGTCGAAGGACATGGCGATGTCCACGCCGAGCGCCGCCTGGATCTCCACGGCCAGTTCAGGCGTAAAGTGATGGGCCGAGCCGTCGAGGTGGGAGCGGAACTCCACGCCCTCGTCCCGGATCCGGCGGAGCGCCGAGAGGGAAAAGACCTGGAAGCCGCCGCTGTCGGTCAGGATCGGCCTCGTCCAGCCCATGAAGCGGTGGAGACCGCCCCGTTCGCGGATCAGCTCGTGGCCGGGGCGGAGATAGAGGTGGTAGGTGTTGGAGAGGAGGATCCGCCCCCCCGCCGCCTCGATCTCCCGGGGATCGAGGGCGCGCACCGCACCGCGCGTCCCGACGGGCATGAAGGCGGGGGTGGGAACGATGCCGTGGGGCGAATCGATCCTCCCCGCCCGCGCCTCGGAAGCGGGATCGGTCGCCTCACACGTAAATCGAATCGCCGCCATCGCCCGTCGCTCCCGTGAAAAAGCCCCCGCCGCTCGATGGCGACGGGGGCTCGCGTTCGCTCGCGCGACGCGCCGGTCAGCGGATAAGGACCATGCGGCGCGTCTCCGTCCGTTCGCCCGACGTGAGCCGGTAGTAATAGACGCCGGAAGCCGCGTCGCGGCCCGAATCGTCGGAGCCGTCCCAGCGGACCGAATGCCCGCCGGCCGGCAGGCTCTCGCCGCCGATCAGCGTGCGCACCAAACGTCCCGCCGGATTATACACCAACAGAGACGTGGACGCCTCCGCGGGGAGGCGAAAATCGATGGTCGTCGTCGGGTTGAACGGATTGGGGCGGTTCGGTTCGAGGCCGAAGGGGAGCGCCACCGGAACGGCGGAGCCGACGCCGGTCTGCACCGTGCCGTCCTCGAAGCGAATCGTATAGGACGTCGGATCGCTTCTTTTCTTCCCGTTCACGACGATCACCACGAGCTGCGCCGTCTGCTCCGCCGGCAGGGCGAGGGTCTGATCCGCCTGGTTCAGCGAATCCAGCGGGATGTCCTCCCGGAACCAGCCTCCCCCGTAGGCCGCGTCGCGGCGGTAGAGAGCGGTCACTCTCTGGAAGTTCGATCCGTCGAAGATGACGCGGAGCGCGCCGGTCAGATCGCCGAGGCTGCGGATCCGGTAGGGGTGGGCGGACATCCGCGAAATGACGTCGGTCGCCTCGTGGGGGTAGGCGTCGACGGTGGCGTAGACCATGCCGAGAGGATAGGTATCGGCCTCCCCGTAGCAGGGTATGTCGTCGTTCGCCCGGCCGGCGGTCAGATAGTTCCAGGTGGCGAACTCGGCGAAGGCGTCCTGAAAGGACATCCCCTGGTCGCCGATGATCGCCTCGTAACTGTTCGGAACGGTCTCGGCGGGTTCGATCTCGCGGCGGTTCATGAGAGCGAGCCCCATCCCGATCCCCCACTTCTCACAGAGGAAGTGCTGCCAGATGGCGTCCTCGTAGGTTCCGCTCCCGCCGTCGTCCAGCGAGAGGGCCGGCGTGGTGATCCCGTCGTTGTATCCGAAGTAGTTGTAGTAGTCGTTGCTCTCGTCGAAAACCACATCCTCCGCCCAAACCGCGTCCAGCTCGATCCATCCCCCCATCGACATGCCGCCGGTGGTGTTCATCTGGGTGGCGTGCTTGAACTCGTGGGCGCAAGTCACCTTCGCGGCGCCGAGCTGATCCCCTTCCGGATCGTCGTTGGGTGGGAAACCGACGAAATTGTTCTCGATGACGATCGCGCTTCCGCCGTGCCCGTCGGAAGTCGTGTAGCCGTAGGCGCCCATGTTCTCGAAGGAGATGGAGTACTTCTCGCCGGGTTCGAGGGCGGGGGCGTGAAATCCGAGTTCGTCCACCTCGCGGGTCCAGGACGAATCGCAGTAGATCGCCACCTTCTCCACGTAGTCCGGAATCCCGTTGGCGGGGTTCACATCCTCGGTGGGCACCGCGTTCGTTCCGATCGTTTCATAGGTCAAACGGAAATGCCCGCTCGGACTGTCGTAGGTATAGGCCGCGGTCTTTCCCGCGCCGCTATCCCCCCGCAGATATCCCTCGATCTCCTCCACCGTAGAGGCGCGGAAGCCCGCCTTCCCCTCCTCGTATTCCCAAACCGCCCGGGTGAGACTTTTGATGGGCAAAACGTTTTCGACGGCCAAAACCGGGGCGACGCGCTCCGGCGCGAAGACGAAACGGAAACGGCTCAGAAGCGCTTCTTCCCGGTCGATCACCCCTCGCTCCTGCGCGTCGTTCACCACATCCTCGAAGGGGCGCGGCCTATCGGCGGCGTGTACCGCGGCGGCGAGGGACAGGATCGACAAAACGGCGAAAATCAGACGAATCCGCATTCTATCCTCCAGGTAATCACGTTCTCGGGGAGAGTCTGGGGAGACCGTTTGAATGACTTAATTGTAATGAAATCAGCGGGGAAAGTCAACACGGGAAAGGTTCGAGGAGGCATGGAAAAGGGCGCCCGGCCCGCCGGCCGGACGCCCTTTCGCAGAGGGAATCGAGTTGGATCCGTCGAGCACCTTCCAGTCCATCCCTGAAAAGTCGGAGAAGAAGATGTCCCCCAGGATATTGCCGCTCTGCGACTCCGTGTAAACCGCCGTTCCCTGAAGGCCGGTGGTCAGATAATCGACGGAGAAATAGAAGGTGAGAGGGAAATGCTTTTGAACTTCCGAGGGAAGCACCACCAGATCCTTCCCCCAGGAGAGGGCATCCACCTCTTCACTCTCCAGGAGGCCGATCAACGGCGCCTGAATGATCATGGAGTTGGTGCCGTCCGGCCACAGGGGAATGTTCCCGCTGCTCACGAAACATGAGCGCCGTCCGGTGCGAAGGTCGCGATGTCGTTCGGCATGGTGGGACGGCCCAGACCGCTATTCAGCACCGAGAATTTCACGGGTCGGCGTTCGGCGGCGGCGGGGAATCAGAGGATCAGCATGCAGTCGCCGTAGCTGTAGAAACGATACCCCTCCCCTACCGCGTACCGGTAGGCGTCGATCATCCGGTCCGCGCCGGTGAAGGCGCAAACGAGCAGGAAAAGTGTGGAGCGGGGCAGGTGAAAATTGGTCAATAATCCGTCCGTCACGCGCGGCTTGGCCGGCGGATGGAGGAAGAGACGCGTCCACCCGGTCCCCGGTTCGATGCGGTCCCCCCGGGCGACCGTCTCCAACGCGCGCACCACGGTCGTTCCCACCGCCACCACTCTTCCTCCCTCACGGCGGACGCGATCCACCGCTTCCGCGGTCTCCTCCGGAACGCGGTACTCCTCCTCCTCCATCCGGTGGTCCTCCACCTCTTCGGCGCGGACGGGACGGAAAGTCCCCGGCCCGACGTGCAGAGTCACGCGTGCGCGGCGGATTCCGGCGCGGTCCAGATCCTCGAGAAGCGACTCGGTGAAATGAAGCCCGGCGGTGGGCGCAGCGATGGATCCCCTCGTTCGCGCGAACACGGTCTGGTAGCGCGTACGGTCCGACTCGTCGGGGCGGCGCCGAATGTAGGGAGGGAGAGGCACCTCCCCCGCTCCGTCCAGGGCGCGGTCCACGTCTTCTCCCCCCGAGAAGCGGACCACCCATTCCCCCTCGCCGCCGCGGCGCACCGCCTCGCCTTCCAGTCCCGCCCCCTCGAAGCGGAGGATCGAACCGGGCCGCACCTTGCGGGAAGGACGGACGAGAAGGAGCCACTCCCCCTCCCCGACCGGACGGAGGAAGAGCGCTTCCGCCCTCCGCGTCCCGTCGAGAACGCCGAAGAGGCGGGCGGGAAAAACGCGCGTGTCGTTGAAGATTAAAAGATCGCCCGGCCGGAGAAGCCAGGGCAGGTCACGAACCTCGGCATGCCCGATCCCGCCGCCGCGACGCTCCACCGTCATCAGCCGCGCCCGGTCCCGCTCCGGCGCAGGCGTCTGGGCGATCCGCTCCTCGGGCAGCTCGAAATCGTAGTCGGAGATTTTCATCGGGAAGCGATCAAAGGAGGCGCTCCTGCGGCCGCCGGCGATCCCCCTCCGGATCCACGCCGAGGTGGCGGTACGCTTCGGCGGTCGCCACGCGCCCCCGCGGAGTCCGCTGCAGGAGACCCTCGCGGAGGAGGAAAGGTTCGTGCACGTCTTCGATGGTGTCCGCCTCTTCGCCGACGGAGACGGCCAGCGTGCCGAGTCCCACCGGCCCGCCGTCGAACTTGCGCACCACCGCCTCCAGGATCCGGATATCCATCCCCCCGAGACCCCGCTCGTCCACGTCGAGACGGGCGAGGGCGTGTCGCGCCAGGGAGACGTCGATCAGGCCGCTCCCCTCCACCTCGGCGAAATCCCGCACCCGCCGGAGCAACCGGTTGGCGACCCGCGGCGTTCCGCGGGAGCGGCGGGCGATCTCGGAGGCGCCCTCGTCGTCCACATCCACGCCGAGGATCCGGCCGGAGCGGATGACGATCCTGTGCAGATCCTTTGCATCGTAGAAGTCCATGTGGCACTCCACGCCGAATCGGCTCCGGAGCGGCCGCGTCAAAAGACCGGAGCGGGTGGTGGCGCCGACGAGCGTGAAGGGAGGAAGGCTGAGGCGGACCGAGCGGGCGTGGGGGCCCTTGTCGATCAGGATATCGATCTGATAGTCCTCCATGGCCGGATAAAGGTATTCCTCCACCACGTGGCTCATCCGGTGGATCTCGTCCAGAAAGAGAATCGCGCGCTCCGAGAGGCCGGTGAGCATTCCGGCGAGATCACCAGGCTTCTCGATGATCGGCCCGGAGCTCGTCTTGATCTCCACCCCCAGTTCCTCGGCGAGAATCCAGGCGAGGGTGGTTTTGCCGAGCCCCGGCGGTCCGGAGAGAAGAACGTGATCCAGCGCCTCGCCCCGATTCCGCGTCGCCTCGATGAACACGCGCAGGTTCGCCTTCACCTTTTCCTGGCCGATGAAGTCGTCCAACCTCCGCGGCCGCAGCGTCTCTTCGAAACGCTCCTCCCCCGGAAAGGGGGCGCCGGCGGTCAGGTCCCGTTGATCGCGCGCGTTCGAATCAGACAAAACGAAGAGCCTCCCTCACCAATTGCTCCAGAGTCGAGTCTTCCCCACCGCCCTCCGAGGCGGCCCGCTCCACGGCCCTCGCCGCCTTGTCCCCCCGGAAACCGAGCGCTTCCAACGCCAGGATCGCTTCGCCGGCGATCCCGCCGGGGAGGGCGGTGCCCGCCGTCCCACCTTCCAGTTCGAAACGCCCCTTCAGCTCCAACACCAACCGCTCGGCACTCTTCTTGCCGATCCCGGGCACCCGGGTGAGGAGAATCGTGTCCCCGTTCAGTACCGCCTCGCGGAACCGATCCGGCCGGAGGGCCGACAGCACCGCCAGCGCCAGCTTGGGACCGACACCCGGCACGGCGAGTGTCTGCAGGAAAACGTCCCTCTCGGATCGATCGGAAAAACCATAGAGGTATAGTTTCTCCTCCCGGAGATAGGGGAGGGTGAAAAGCGTCGCTTCTCTCCCCTCGGCGGGCAGGTCCTCGAAAGTGGAGAGCGAGATGAGGAGGTCGAAACCGACGCCCCCCACATCCACCACCGCCCGCGAAGGGCTCTTCTCCGCCAGGCGGCCCCGCACGTAGGCGATCATCGCGCCCCCTCCCGCGCCACCCGGTGGCAGTGGCAGATCGCCACGGCGAGGGCGTCCGACTCGTCCGTCGATCCGGAGAGATCGGCTAGGTCGAGGATGCTCCGCACCATATAACGCACCTGCTCCTTGGTGGCTTGGCCGTTCCCGGTCACCGCCGACTTGATCCGCGCCGGCGGGTATTCGGCGATGGAAACCGAAGAGTCCGCCGCGGCGAGGAGCACCACGCCGCGCACCAGGCCGATCCGCGCCACGGTCCGGGGGTTCACGCCCTGGAAGAGATCCTCCACCGCCGCCTCGTCCACAGCCTCCCTGTCCAGGAGATCCCGCACGCCGCGGTAAACCACCTGCAGTTTCTCCGGGAAAGGGGCGTTTCGGGGGGGGCGGATCTCGCCGGAGTGGATGCGGATCAAACGCCCGCCGACGGCGCGGATCAGGCCGAAGCCCGTGCTCGCGCTCCCCGGATCGACGCCGAGAACGATCATGGGACGCCCGCCTCGGGCCCGCGTCGCGGCCTAGGAACTCAGCTCTTCGAGGAACTCGTCGGGGATGTCGAAATTGGCGGAGACGCGGTGCACGTCGTCATTGTCCTCCAACTCCTCGACCATACGAAGCACCTTCCCCGCCGCATCCCGGCCCAGCGGCACCGTGGTCATGGGAAGCCGCACCACCTCGGCTTCGTCGGGAACGATCCCCGCCCCCTTGAGCGCCGCGGTCACTTCGCCCACCGCGGAGGGATCGGTCGTAATCTCCCAGGAATCCCCCTCGTCGGAGACGTCCTCCGCCCCCGCGTCGAGGGCGATCATAATCAGGTCGTCCTCCGAGAGCCCATCCCTCTTCTCCACCACGATCAGGCCCTTCTGTTTGAACAGGTAGGCCACCGAACCGACCTCGCCCATCCGCCCGCCCAGCTTGGTCAGGATGTGGCGGACCTCGGAAGTGGTCCGGTTTCGATTGTCCGTCATCGTCTCGATCAGGAGCGCGACGCCGCCCGGCGCGTATCCTTCGTAATTGATCTCCTCGATCGTCTCGCCCGGGATGTCGCCGGTCCCCTTCTTGATCGCTCGCTCGATGTTCGCGTTCGGCATGTTGTTCGCTTTGGCGTTGTCGATGGCGGTGCGGAGGCGCGGATTGGAGGTAGGATCGCCCCCGCCCGACCGGGCGGCGATGGTCAATTCCCGGATGAGCCGCGTGAAGATCTTGCCGCGCTGCGCGTCGGCCTTCCCTTTTTTACGTTTGATCGTCGACCACTTGGAGTGTCCGGACATGGCACACCTCAACCGTAGGATCGCCCGCGCGGCGCCGGCGGAACCGTCCCCGCCGCGTCGGGGAAAGTGTAGCACATCCCTCGAGAACCGGGCAACGGCGCCCGGTTCGGATGAAAAGGGGGATCAGGCCGGACAGGCCCGATCCCCCGCGACGTCTCGATCGGTCTGTCGCATCGTACCCGGCCGATCAGGCCTCCTCCTTGGCCGCCTGTGCCTCGGCGATCACCTTTTCGGCGAAATCCTTCGGAACCTCCTCGTAGGTGGAGAATTCCCTCTCGTACAACCCGCGACCTTGTGTGAGGGAACGCAGGTTGGTGGAATACTTGTACAGCTCCGCCAGCGGAACCCGGGCGCGCAACACCTGGAATCCCCCCTCGGAGTCCATGCCGAGGATCTTGCCGCGCCGGGAGGAGAGATCGCCCATCACGTCGCCCATGTACTCCTCGGGCACGGTCACCTTCACCTCGTAAATCGGCTCGAGGAGAATCGGGTTCGCCTGGAGGAAGCCCTTCTTGAACGCCATCGAACCGGCGACCTTGAAGGAGTTTTCCGAAGAGTCGACCGGATGGTGGGATCCGTCGTAAAGGCTGACCTTCACGTCCACCACCTTATAGCCGGCGACGACCCCCTCTTCCATCGCCGCCACCACGCCCTTCTCGACGGCGGGGATGAACTTGTTCGGCACCACGCCGCCCACGACGGCATCGACGAACTCGAAACCGACGCCGCGCGGTTGCGGCTCGATGCGGAGCCAGACGTCGCCGAACTGGCCGCGGCCGCCGGTCTGTTTCTTGTAGCGGCCCTGCACCTCCGCCTTTCCGCGGATCGTTTCTTTATATGGAATGCGCGGCTTGATCAGCTCCACCCCGACGTTGAACCGTTCCTTCAGCTTCTGCACGAGGATGTCCAGATGCATCTCGCCGAGGCCGTGAAGGAGGGTCTGGCGCACTTCCTTGTCGTGCACCACGCGGAAGGTGGGATCCTCTTCCTGCAGGCGGGCGAGGCCGTTGCCGATCTTGTCCTCCTCCCCCTTGTTGATCGCGATCACCGCGGAGCGGATCACCGGTTTCGGGAAGGGAATGGCGGGAAGGACGAAGTCGCCGCCGGGCTCGCAAAGCGTGTCGCCGGTCTTGGTTTCCTTGAGCTTGACGCCCGCGCCGAAATCGCCGGCCGTGAGCCGTGTCGCCTCGACCCGCTCCCTGCCGCGAACGTAGAAGAGCTGTCCGATCCTCTCGGGCTTCTCCGTCCTCGGGTTGTACGGCTCGGAAGAGGCCTTCATCTCGCCGCTGAAAACGCGGAAGTAGGTGAGTTCACCCATGTGGGCTTCGGAAACGGTCTTGAAGGCGAGCGCCGCCAGGGGTTCGCTCTCGGAAGGTTTCCGCTTCTGCTCGCCGTCGGCGGAAACGATCTCGGAGCGGTTCGCCGGCGAGGGGCCCGACTCGGCGATCCGATCGAGCAACAGGTCGGTGCCCATGTTGCGGCCCGTGGAAACGGCGAACACGGGGTACAGCGTGCCGGCGGCGATTCCCGCCTTCAGCCCGCGAAGAATCTCCTCCTCGGTCAGCTCGCCGCCGTCGAGGTATTTCTCCACGAGTGAATCATCCGTCTCGGCGGCCTGCTCGACCAACCGCTCCCGCGCCTCCCGCGCGCGGTCCGCCGCGTCCGCGGGAATCTCCTCCGGGTTCCCTTTGCCGGAGCCGTCGGAGGGATAACGGAACGCCTTCATCCGGAGAACGTCGATCACGCCGTCGAAGCCTTCCCCTTCGTTCAGGGGAATGGTCACCGCCACCGCCCCGTCGGCGAGGCGCTCCCGGATCGATCCGTAGGCCTTGGCGAAGTCGGCGTGCTCCCGATCGACTTTGTTCACGCAAAAGAAAGCGGGAAGGGAACGGCTCTTGGCGTAGCGCCAAACCCGGTCGGTGCCCACCTCGACGCCCGCTTGGGCGTCCACGAGGACCACGACCGCGTCGGTCACCTGCAGAGCGGCCACCACGTCTCCGATGAAGTCGGCGTAGCCGGGTGTGTCGAGGAAGTTGATCTTGCTCTTCTTCCATTCGACGAATCCGAGGCTGCTCCGGATGGTCAGCTTCCGCTTCTTCTCCTCCTCGTCGAAATCGAATTGGGAGGTGCCGTCGTCCACCCGGCCCAGTCGGTTCGATCCGCCGGCGATGAACAGGAGGGCGTCGGCGAGGGAGGTTTTGCCCGAGCCTCCGTGCCCGACGAATGCCAGGTTGCGGAGAGCGTCCGTTCCATATTCCTTCACAACCGTATCTCCTTATTCCTTTTCGCTTAACATCGGAATCAGGAAGTGTATCACTGGGTGTTCTGGCGCGTCAAGAGAGGGCGACGCCGGCCCCGTCCGCCTCCCCCGGCGCGGCGCCGGTCTCCTGGTCCCGCTCCCTGCGGACGCGGGGAAGCACTTCCACCGCAAGGGCGCGGACCTCTTCCCGATCGTCCTCTTCGAACCGGGCCACGAAGCGGCTCACCGCGAGGGCCTGGCGGCGCGCCCCGGCGAGAAGAAGCTGCACGACGGAGCGACGCACCATCGGATCGGAATCGGCGGCATGGCGCCGGGCGACCATCAGGCCGTCGAAGAGTTTCTCCGGCGCCTTCCCCCGGGAGAGGAGCCGGGCGTAGGCGGCGACGCCGAACACGCGATAGCGGGGGTCCGTTTCGGACCGCCAGACCTTGAAAGCCCGGTTCCAGGAATCGTCCCGCCCCGCCTCGAGTTCGCGGGAGACCGCATCGGCGAGCGCCTCCCGAACGGCCGGCGAATCGGTCGCCGCCAGATAGGCGCGAACGCGCTCCACCGCGATAGCCTCCTCCTCCTCGTTCGGCGCGGGGAGGAGCGGGGGCAGAAGGAGCGCGGCGGCCACGCGACACTCGCCGGAACCGGTGGACCAGAGCGCCTCCACCAGAGCGGAACGCTTCGCCTTGCTCCGGATCTTCTTGTCTACCGCGTCGATCACTTCCAGGATCGTTTCCCTACCGACGCGAAGACCGTTCTGCCCGGGCGCGGCTTTCGGGTCCGGAACGAGAAGCGGCGCGATGCCCGCCGTCGCCTCGATTCCGCTCTCGGGGGTCAAGGCGTTCAACGATTCCAACGTCTTATCCCGTATGTTCTTGCGCTCTTCTTTCGTCAGTCTTCCCTGTTCCAAATCAGGTTCCTCCGTATCGATTGACTGTAGCGGAGGGCCGGCCGCCCGGTCAAGCGGCGCCGGAGGAGGAAAAAACCATTTGCCGGACCGCCGTCGATTACCGTACATTCCCTGGGGAAAACGTGGCGTAGGCGAAACGCTCCAATAAGGAGCCCGCAAATGGAATCGATCCATCTTTCGGACTATCTCGATCTGAATGCGATCAGCCTCGAATTGCAGGCCGGCACTAAGGACAAAGTCCTGGAGGAGCTGGTCGCCCTTCTGAACATCGATCCCGAGTCGAAGAACATCGCCCTGGAACTGGTTCGGTCGCGGGAGGCGCTCGGATCCACCGGCATCGGGAAAGAGGTCGCGATCCCTCATCTGCGATCCACCATCTTCTCGCAGATCACTCTCGTCTACGGGCGGTCCCTCAAAGGGATCGATTTCGGGGCGGTGGACGGCAAACCGGTCAGGCACTTTTTCCTCGTCGCTTCCCCCCCCATCGACCCTTCGAATCTCTACCACCCGATTCTGGCCAAGATCGTGCAATTGATCCGGCTCCCCAAGAACCGGAAGAGGCTGGGCGAGATCGATTCCAAAGCCGAACTGCTCAATCTGATCGACGAACTGGCCTCATAATAGGAGAAGTCCTTGAAGACGGAACTGGAATACCTCGTCATCCTGAACGATATCGAGCTGATGATCGACGACCTGGGCAAAGGGAACGCCGAAGTGGAGGAGAAACTCGGTTTCGACGTGAGCCGGAAGGAAAAGCTCGAGGACGCGCGCAAGCGCACCCGCGAGAGTTGCTCGCCGCAGCTTCTCTCCCGCTACGACCGGATCCGCGGCAAATACGGCAAGGTGATCGCCCCCGTTTTCGACGGAGTCTGCTACGGCTGCTTCCAGAGGCTCCCCACCCAGCTCGCCCAGGTCAACAAGAACGAGGAGATCCTCAGCTGCCCGCACTGCGGACGGTTCATCTACTTTATGAGATAACGGTTTATGAAACGTCCGGCGCCCGCCGCCTCCCCGTCCCGGGGAGGAGCGGCCGCGCGCGTACCCGCACCCCGCCCTTCACAACCCCGCAAAGCGCCGCCGGCGTTTTACTTTGCCGTTTTCCGTCCCCCGGGGCTTTGTGGTATCCTCCTTCCGAAAACGCGCGCAATCACGTAGGAAACGAGGAAGACGCCCCATGAGTACTGCTTTACCACCGAATCAATGCGCGTTGCTCCGCGGCCTCGAAGGCGCGGAAGCCGGCGCCTATCTTCCCGAGGTGGCCGAGGCCGCCGGCGTGGACCAGTCGCTCATCGCCGCCGCGGCCGTGGAGGCGGAGGAGCGGGGCTGGGTCCGCGTCGAGGAGGAGCCCTTCGAGGAGGTGAGCCTCCTGGACGCCGGCCGCCTCTTCCTGCAATCGGGCGAGCCGCTCCCGGAGCTCCGGGTTCACCGGATCCTCGTCGAGGAGGGTCCTCTTCCGGTGACGGAGATCGCCGCGCGGCTCGGAATGGCGCCGGGCGAGGCGGGGAAGCTGCTCCGCTTCCTCTTCTCCAAAAAACTGGCCCGCAAGGAGAAAGGCGCCCTCGCGCCCGACCCGGACGCGGCGGCGGAGGGATTCGCGGACGCGGAACTTCTGGAGCGTTTCCGGGGACGCGGCGAAGCCCCGCTCGAGCTCCTCGGGGCGGAGGCGGAACGACTCCGGGAAGCCCTCGGCGACCTGAAGGCGAGGGAGTTCGTGAAGGTGCGCGCCCGGACGCGGCGGCGGCTCGCCCTCACCGGCGAGGGGCGCGCGCTCCTGAAGGCCGGCGTCGATGCGCTGGACGAGAGAAACCAGCTCGATCCCGAACTCCTCGTGGACGGCGCCTGGAGGAAGGTCGCCTTCCGGCCCTACGACGTGACGGTCGAGGCGGCGCCGGTGCATCCGGCGAAGGCGCATCCCTTCCGCCGCATCTTGGAGGAGGCGCGCCGCGCCTTCCTGCACCTCGGCTTTCAAGAGATCCGCGGCTCCTGCGTGGAGAGCGCCTTCTGGGACTTCGACGCCCTCTTCCAGCCCCAGGACCACCCGGCCCGTGAGATGCAGGACACCTTCTACGTCGATCGCCCGCCGCGCTTCCCCCTTCCGGAAAGGGAGCTGGTGGAGAAGGTGCGCGCGATCCACGAAAACGGCGGCGGCACCGGATCGATCGGCTGGCGTTACGAGTGGGACGAGGAGACGGCGCGCCGCGTGGTGCTCCGCACCCACACCACGGCCGCCACCGTCGCCGCGCTCCGGGAGGATCCCCGTCCCCCGCGCAAGGTCTTCCTCGTCGGCCGCGTCTTTCGCCGCGAGAAGATCGACTACAAGCACCTTCCCGAGTTCTATCAGGTGGACGGGATCATCGTGGACGAGAAGGCGAGCCTCAGCACCCTCCTCGGCACGCTCGCCGAGTTCTACCGCCAGATGGGCTTCGAACGGATCCGCTTCCGTCCGGACTATTTCCCCTACACCGAACCGAGCGTGGGGGTCTTCGTCCGCGACGAGGAGCGGGGAGACTGGTTCGAGCTGGGCGGCGCCGGCGTCTTCCGTCCCGAGGTGACCGCGCCGTACGGCTGCGCCACGCCGGTCCTCGCATGGGGGCTCGGCCTGGAGCGGCTCGCCATGCGCCGCTTCGGCATCACCGACATCCGCAAACTCTACTGGAGCGATATCCGCTGGCTGGAGGAGACGCCGCTGTGCCTGTAGTCGCCATACCCACCGACGCGCTGCGGCGCCGGATCGGCGCCCCCGTCGACGACGATACACTGATGCATCTTCTCGAACGGCTCGGCTGCGACGTGGAAGGCTTCGCCCCGGTGCGCCGCCTCCGCTGCCCTTCCTGCGGCTCCATCGTGGAGAGGACGGAGAAGGGGGAACCGCCCGGCGCGTGCCCGGAGTGTCTCGCCGACGCCGGCGGCGATCCGGAGAAGTACTGGATCGACCTCGGCTGGGAAAACGCGATCCGGATGGATCTCCTTCCCGTGCGGCCGGATCTGTTCGACGCCGGTGGTCTCGCCCGCGCGCTGCGCGGTCTGCTGGGGCGCGAGACCGGCCTCCCCCGTTACGATCTCGCGCCGGCGTCCCTGGAAGTCCGCGTCGATCCGGACATGGGGCGTTCCGATTCCTACCGCCCCTACATCGCCTGCGCGGCGGTGCGCGGCGTCCGCCTCGACGACTTCACCATCCGCGCGGTGATGAAGCTCCAGGAGGATCTGCACTGGGCGCTCGGCCGCAACCGGAAGTTCGCCTCCATCGGCGTCTACGACCTCTCCGTTCTCGAAGGTCCCTTCCTCTACCGGCCCGTCGGCCCCGAGGAGATCCGCTTCGTCCCACTCGCCTCGCGGGACGACCGGGCGCTCACGCCGCGGGAGATCCTGGAAAAGCATCCCAAGGGGATCGACTACGCCCATCTGCTCAAGGAACACGCGCGCTACCCGCTCCTGGAGGACGCCCGCGGGAAGGTCCTCAGCATACCCCCCGTCATCAACAGCAAGGAGACGGCGATCCACGCCGGGTCGACGGACCTCTTCATCGACGTGACGGGGATCGAGGAGCGCCCGGTGGAAAAGGCGCTTCATGTGTTAACGACCAGCTTTCTCGAGCTTTTCGAGGAGGCGCGGCCTGAGAAGGTGGCGATCGTTCGGGGAGGTGAGCGGCGGGAGACGCCGGACTTGACGCCGGCGGAGATGCGCCTCGACCCGCGCGAGGCGGAGCGGGTGATCGGCGTCCCGCTGGACGCCGCGCGAACGGCGAAGCTTCTTCGCGCCATGCGGCACGACGCGGAGCCGGAGGGGGACATGGTGCGCGCCGTCGTCCCCGCCTACCGGAACGACATCCTCCACCCCGTCGACCTGATCGAGGACGTGGCGATGGCGATCGGCTACGACGAGATCCCGCGCCGTCTCATCCCCAGCTTCACCCTCGCCGGGGAACGGCCGGAGAGGGTGCTGCAGCGCCGCGCCCGGGAGACCATGCTCGGCCTCGGTTTCTCCGAGGCGATGAGCCTGATGCTGACCAACGAGAAGGATCTCTACGAGAGGACCCGCTCCGCCGACCCGGGCGACGCGGTGCGCGCCGAGAATCCCGCGTCGGTGGAGCAGAGGATCCTCCGCACCGCCCTCGCGCCCGGTTTGCTCCGCCTGCTCGGACGAAACCGGGGCGCCGGCGTAACGCACCGCCTCTTCGAGGCGGACGACGTGGTTCTTCTCGCGGAGGGACACGACGAACCGGAGGAGCGGCTCCATCTGGCCGGCGTGATCCAGGACCGGACCGCCGGCTTCGCCGACATCCGTTCGGTGGCCGACGCCGCCGCCCGCGAGCTGGGGATCCCCCTCGCCTACCGGCCTTCCCGCGACCCCCTCTTTCTGGAGGGGCGGGGCGCGGAGCTTCTCGCCGAGAACCGCGTGATCGGCCGCGCCGGCGAGGTGCACCCGGAGGTCCTGGAGAACTACTCCATCGCCGCGCCGGCGGCGATCTTCGAAATCGAACTCGATCGATCCCGGTGAACCGTAGCCTGGATTGCACGGACTTTCGTCACGAGGGATAGGAGAGACCGATGCCCGACGTGCCTTTCGACAGAGAAACGGTGGCGCGGATCGTTCGGGAGGCGGGCGTGGACCTCAGCACCGCTTCGATCCGCGAGATGAACAGGGTGGTGAACGAGATCGAGCAGGCGCTGGACGTCCGCTTTATCCGGATGGAGTTCGGCATCCCCGGGTTGCCGCCGAACCCGGCGGGCGTGGAGGCGGAGATCACGGCGCTCCGCGAAAAGGGGGTCGCCCAGCGGTACGCCCCCTTCGACGGCGTGCCGGAACTGAAGGCGGAGGCGGCGCGCTTCGCGAAGAACTTCATGAACCTCGACCTGCCGCCGTCCTGCTGCGTCCCCACCGTCGGGGCCATGCAGGGATGCTTCGTAAGCCTCGCCGTGGCGGGACACGTGGATCCCGGGAAGGACACGGTCCTCTTTCTCGACCCCGGGTTTCCGGTGAACAAGCAGCAGACCCGCTTTCTCGGGCTGAAAACCGACCACATCGATTTCTACGACCACCGGGGGGAGAAGCTGATCCGCGCCTTGGACGAGCGGCTCGCGAAGGGGGATGTGGCGGCGGTGCTCTGGTCCAGCCCGAACAATCCGTCCTGGATCATCCTCACCGAGGAAGAGCTGGCCGGCATGGCGGAGGCGATCGACCGTCACGGCGCCATCGCCATCGAGGATCTCGCCTACTTCGGCATGGACTTCCGCAAAGAGTACGGCCGCCCCGGCGAGCCCCCCTACCAGCCGACGATCGGCCGCCACGGCAAGCGGTGGTTCTCGGTGGTCTCCAGTTCCAAGAGCTTCAGCTACGCCGGCCAGCGCGTGGCGATCACCTTCCTCTCGCCGGCGCTCTTGGAGGAGCGGTCCCCTCACCTGAAGGACCGGTTCGGGACGGAGAAGATCGGCTATGCCTTCATTCACGGCGGCGTCTACCCGATCACCGCCTGCACCCCCGAGGGACCGCAGTACGGCCTTCTGGCGCTCCTCAAAGGGGTGAACGACGGAACGATCCCCTTCCTGCAGGACGTGAAGGAGTACGCCCGCCGCGCCGCGGCGATGAAAAAGGCTTTCCTGGAGAACGGCTTCCGACTCGTCTACGACAACGACCTCGGCGAGCCGCTGGCGGACGGTTTCTACTTCACCCTTTCTCATCCGAAATACGACGAGGGATGGAAGCTGATCGCCGAACTGCTCCACTACGGGATCAGCGCCATCACGCTGGACACCGCCGGGAGCGTGCGGACCGAGGGGCTCAGGGCATGCACCAGCCTGACCTCCCTCGACCAGATCCCGGAGTTGGAGGAGCGGCTTCGCGCCTTCGCCGCGGCGCACGCCTAGGAAGGGAGGAAAAGGGGGATGGCGTGGAGAGAGAGCGGTTCCGGGCGGTCCTTCCCGATCCCCTTTTTCGCCGTCGTCCTCCTCGTCGTTCTCGCGACCATCCTCCTCGTCGACGACATCCGCCTCCGGCGGGAGGCGGAACTGCGGGACGCGAAGGCCCGGGTCGAGGAGACCGCCGCTCCGGAAGCGGAAGAGGAAACGGCGGCGGACGACGCATCCCCCTCCCCCCTCTCGGACACCGATATCCGACTCCTGCGAAAGCAGGGACTCGAAGATCCGGAGAGAGATCTCATCGCCGATTTACGGAGCCGCACGGATCTGATCCCCTTCGATGGCGTGCACGGGGGAACGATGTTCTTCTCCAACATCGTCATCCTCCCGGGGGGAAGCGCTTTCGCCTTGTTCGAGGACGGCCACATCGCCGGCCGCATGCTCCTCGGCTACGAAGTCGAAGCCGGCCGGATCGACTGGACCATGCTGCACGCCACGCTGGACTAGCATCTCCTCCATCCCCCGCTCACGAATTCGAATCGGGTCGATTTCGATTGCGATAGCGATCCCGATCCCGATAGTGACGGCAAGCCCTTCGCGGATCCTCGTAACCAGATACCTTTTCCTCCGCTCCGCTCCGGAAAAGTGAATCAGGTTACGAGGGGTTTTCAAAGCACCCTCACCCTCTCCCGCCATCCCCTCCGCCTCTTCCCCGGACGGACGGCGTGATCCTTCGAGGAGAAGGGGCGGGACGGGGGCCCCAACCTCTCGAGGTGCGTGAGGAACAGCCGCGCGAGGTCGCACCCTTGTGGGAACTCCGTGGCGATCACGAACCCACCCAGGGGGCGGCACGCCCCGGACTCCGAGAGG